>NZ_JBEZUP010000007.1:0-283070 GCF_040636485.1 Streptomyces sp. NPDC038707 | reverse complement strand
CCTTGAGCTGGTCCTGCCAGGCGTCGCCGTTGAGCGGCCAGCCGTGGATGAACACGACCGGGCGCCCCTGGCCCCAGTCCTTGTAGAAGATGTCGGTTCCGTCGCGGGTTGTGCACACCGGCATGGTCGGTCCTTTCGGCGATGGGTTCCGAGCGTCTCCGGCGGGGAGCGGACGGGGAGGCGGTGCGCGGAGCGGAGCGAGGGCGCCCGCGCCGCGTCGGACCCGAGGGCACGGGGACCGGCACGGCGGCACACGACACCGGCACCGGCGAGCAGCGGCTGCCCGGACCGACCAGGGCCGCGCCCCGGCGACCGGCAAGGGCGCACACGACGGCGTGCGCGAAGACGCCCGCCGTTCCTCAGCCTCCCCCTCCACTATCCGGGCTCGGCACCCGGGCGGCAATTCCAGGGGGCCCGGACACCTCCCCCGACGGTGGGAACGGACCGGGGCCGTTCCCTCACCGACGGCAGCGCGTGCGGCGCCTTCTCAACGAGCGTGCACGTAGGCGGATCCCGCGACGCGGAGCGCGGTGTGAGCGTGGCGGCACCGGTCCCGGGCCGCTTCCAGCGCCGCCTCCACCTCGGGCGCGAACCGGCCGCCGGTCGCCGGGCCCAGGACTATGTCGTGCAGGTCCACGGCCGCCCGCCACGCGGTCTCGGCGGCGTCCAGAAGCGCGGGATCCGAGTCGACGAGGAGTCCGACCCGGTCGCGGGCGACCGTGGCCGCGCTGCGGGTGGTCGCCCGGGCCGTGCGCTCCTCCTCCGTCCCCGGCGCACCGGTGCGCCGGGACTCCACGACCAGCCAGTGCACTTCCCGGTGGCGGACGATGGCCTCCAGCAACTCGGCGACGGCGCGCGCCACCTCCTGACGGTGCGCGTGTTCCCGGGCCCGCCGGTCACCGGCCCGCTGGACGTATCCCGCCAGGGCGGCACCGGCGAGCGTGCCGAGTACCGCCACGATGGTGGACCACATGGGTGCGGACTCCTCCGGAGTGATCAGGCCGGGCCCGTTGCCGGGTGCGAGTATGGCAGTCGGCAAGTGCCCTGACGCCGCCGGGGCGTTGTTCGGCATGACGAATACGTCCCGCCGCTCCGCGAATTACTGGAACTGGGAGCTTCCTCCAGGGTCTTCTGTGCTTTCCGACGGGATAATTTCCTCAATCTTCAGGCGGAAAATGCTTGTCACTCGGGAAACCGATTCCCAGCGATGCGTCAAGCACGGACGTGCCCCGGTCGTCGGAGGCGACGAGACCAGTAGTCAGGCCGCCCAGTTCACCGGGGCCGCGTGACAGCCCGGACAGTCCCCTGACGATCCCGTGCACGGTCGGCCGGGGTGCGACGTCGGCCGAGGGACGGCTTGGACGGTCCCGGGAAACGAGGTGGCGGGCCCGGCGGCGCCGCGCTCGTGCGCCCACGGGACCTCCCCGTCCCGGACGCGCCCGAGCACCCGTCCTGGACGCGCCCGAGCAGCGGCAGCGGCCGGCTCCTGACACCCGCGACCGGCTCGCGCAGCCGCTGACCGGCGAGCAGGCGGACGATGCCGCCGTACCGGTCGCCGTACCGCCGGCCAAGCACCAGCGGAGCCGGCTGAGGCGGTCGTGGACCGGAGGGCCGCGCCGGCGGACGGCAGGGTGCTCGCCGGGGGCCGCCGGCGTCGGTGCCGGCACAGCCGGGCTGCGGGGACGAACGCGCGGGAGACCGGCCGGGTCGACGGCGGCCGCTCCTGGCACGCGGGCCGGTGGCGGCACGGGACGCTGTGCCCCGTCGTGGCCCTGCCGCCCGGCCATGTCGCGGTGGGCGTGCCCGCCGAACCGGCCAGGCCGGAAACCGACGCTGTCCGACGCGCCGAGCGGCACCGTTCCGCTTGGTCACCGTTCCGCTTCCGCGTGCCGATGCTCCCGCACGCGGTCGTCCCGGCCCTCGCCGGCGCGCCGCTCGCGGCCCTGGCCGTCGTGCCGTTCACCGTGGTCGGCGCGCCGCGGGCCCCGCTGCCGATGCCGGTGTGCGCGGTGCCGCTCACCAGCGCGGCGGTCGCGGCTGCACCCTCGCGCTGCGGACGGCCCCGCCAGGCGTCCCCGGCGCGGGCATGCTGGGGATGTAGCCCTGGCCGCCCCCGGACCGGCCCGTCAGGTGCTGCCCGCCGCCCCGCCGCGCAGCCCAGGGCAAAGATTCCGTTTCACGTTCCGCTTGTCCGTTCGTGCCCGGGCGAACTCCTGGTTCGCGGCCGATAGTGGTTAGCCTGTTGACCGTGTTGATCACCGTGTGGGGCCAACCAGGGGGGAGTGGACTTCATGGGCAGGAACGGCGCTTTAGGGGGAAGTACCCATGCTGACCGGGTATTCCGGGTCCAGCGGGCGTTCACCGAGATCGAGGGGCAGGTGCACGGTCCGGGTGAACTGGCCGAGATAACCGGACTGGACGACTCCACCGTCCACCGGATCCTCCAGTCCGGTGTCTACGACGGCACGTTCGCCCGCGAGGGCCGCGGCCTGTACCGGCTCGGCTTCGGTGCCGCGCGGCTCGGCCTGAAGGCGCTGTCCCACGCCCCCAACACCCGCGTCTCGCACGCTCTCCTGGAGGAACTGCGCGCGGAGACCGACGAGGGGCTGGTCTTCCTCTTCGCGCTGGCGCCCTTCGGCGGGGCCAGGAAGCAGTGCCTGGACATGGCCGTCGGCGACTCCGACCTCTCCGAACTGGGCATCGGCCACCGGGCCTTCCTCGAGATCTCGCAGTCGCTGCGCACGGGCGCCGCGGGCCGTGCCATCCTCGCCCACCTCCCCGGGATCCTCCAGGAGGCCGTCCTGGAGGAGCCGGCCCCCGCGGGCGCGGGCCCGGGTGCCTACCGCGACAACGCCGAACTCATGCTGTCCCTGGAGGACGTACGGAGCAAGGGCGTCGCCCTCGACATGGAGGAGTGCGCGGCCGGGTGGCTCGGCTGTGCGGCCCCGGTGCGCTGGGACGGATTCATCATGGGGGCCGTCGCGGTGCTCAAGCCCAAGGACTGCCTCCCGTCCTGGCCCAGCCTGGCCCGCGCCACCAAGCGGGCGGCCGACGGATTCAGCCGGGCGGGCGGCCACGGCGCCTGGTCGGCGGAGACCGCCAGCTCGTACTGAGTTTCCCCAAGGTTAACTCTTCATTGCGGAATAACGCGGGAAACGTGGCACCGCGCTCCTGAAATGCCGTTTCTCGCGGGGCGGGAAACTGGATAGCGCGGACCCGTTTCTCGCCCCGCGGGAGAGTCCCGGGATTCCTTGACAGGCCGTGCCGTGATCCTTTGATACTGGGTGTCGTGAAAGCCGGTCGTCCCCACGCCCCAGCGTCGTCGAAAGGGAGAATTCCCGTGTCCTGCACCGTTGCCGCGTGTCCACACGCCCCGGCCGCGCACGGCGCGTCCCGCGTCGCCCGCAGGGCCGTTGACCACGTCGATGTGACGCCCTGAGTGCTCGACTGGGAGCGGAATTGAAACGCCCACTCAACCCGATCGACGAGGTCTTCCTCTCCATGGGCCGGGAACCCGGCCTGATCCACGGCCAGTTCCTGAGGTTCCGCGGCAGCCCGCCCTCACTGGCGGAGCTGCGTGACCACCTCATGGCCAGGCTGCCCGGCCTGCCACGGCTGACCTACCGGACGACCACCGCATCGGGCCGGGCGTACCAAGTGCCCAGCTCGTGCTTCGACATACGCGACCACCTCAGCGAGGAGGAGTTCCCCGCGGGCACCACGCTCGACGAAGTGCTGACCGCCCTCGCACGACTGCCGCTGCCGCGCGGCGGCGGACCGATGTGGTCCCTCCACCTCGTCCACGGCTACGCACCCAGGGAGTACGCGGTGTGCTACCGCGTCCACCACAGCACCGAGGACGGCATGGGTGCCGTGCACGTCGTCGGGTCCCTGTTCGGCGACGGTACGGAACCGGAGCGGACGGGCCGGGACGAGCAGGGACCGCTCTTCGGGGCGTGCCCCGACGAACTGGTCCGCGGGACGCTGACCGTGGGCGCCGGCCTGGTGCGCGGACTGCTGCCCGCCCGGCGCTGGCCCAAGGCCCCCAAACCCCGCCCCGGCCACCTCGCCGTGTGCAGCACCAGCGCGACCCAGCGCGAACTCGGCCTGCTCGGGGAGCGGTTCGGCGGCACGTTCAACGACGCCTTCCTCATGGCGCTCTGGAGCGCGCTCGCCACCTGGAGCGCCACGGGGGAGAAGGACGGGGTGCGGTCCGTCTTCCGCACGTCGCCCGTACCCGTCCGGATGCCCCTGAACACCCGGTCCACGGGCGAGGAGGCGGCACCCGGCAACCACCTCACGACGGCGGTCGTCGCGCTCCCCGGCCAGGGGCTGCGCACCGACGCGGCCTTCGCGGAACTCGTCGAGGGCACCCACCGGATGCGCTCGCGGGGCCTGCGGCCGGCGAGCAGGGCGCTGGTCGCCCTGCTGCCGGCGGCCCTGACCCGATGGATCGTCAGGCGCCTGCTCAGCCCCCGCTCCTCCCCGCTCTACGCCTCCAACTACCGCCAGCCGGAATACCTGTCCTTCAAGGGCGACCCTGTGATCGACGCGATACCGCTCGGCGTGCTCCTGCCGGGCAACGCCCTCTCCGTGACGCTGCTCTGCTGCGGCTCCCGGGTCCGGGTGAGCTTCCTGTACGACCGCAGACTTCCCGGGGCCGACCGGCTGGCGGCCCTGTGGCGCGAGGCACTGGACACCCTGTCCGCGCCGTCCGGGCCCGCCGCCCCCCCAACCGGCACCCCCACGCCGTCCACTCGTACGAAGGGTCCCTCATGCTGAGTCGGTCAGGTCCACGCGGGAACCCCGTCTGGACCCTCGTCGTGACCGGGCTCGCGGTCTTCATGGCAGCGCTCGACAACCTCGTCGTGATCACCGCGCTGCCCGCCATCCGGGAGTCCCTCGACACGAGCCTCCAGGACCTCGAATGGACGGTCAACGCCTACACCCTGGCCTTCGCGGTGTTCCTGATGGCCGGCGCCGCGGCGGGTGACCGCTTCGGGCGCCGCCGGATGTTCCTGGTGGGCCTGGTCGTCTTCACCGCGGCGTCCGCCGCCTGTGCCCTGTCCGACTCCTCCGGGCAGCTGATCGTCGCCCGCGCCGTGCAGGGCTTCGGCGCGGCCATCGTGATGCCCCTGACCCTGACCCTGCTGACCGCCGCGGTGCCCGAGCGCAAGCGCGGCATGGCCCTCGGGATCTGGGGCGCGCTCAGCGGTCTCGCCGTCGCCCTCGGCCCCGTGATCGGCGGCACCGTCGTCGAGAAGATCTCCTGGCAGTGGATCTTCTGGATCAATGTGCCGATCGGCATCGCGGTGCTGCTGCTGGGCGCCTGGAAGCTCGCCGAGAGCACCCACCCCGAGAGCTCCCTGGACATCGGCGGCACCGTGCTGGTCATCCTCGGCATGTTCGGCGTGGTCTTCGCCCTGGTGCGCACCACCGACGACGGCTGGACCAGCGGCAAGGTGCTGGTCTCCCTGATCGGCGGGGTGGTGCTGCTCATCGCCTTCGTGCTCTGGGAAGCGCGCACCCGCCATCCCATGCTGCCGCTGCGGCTGTTCCGCAACCGTTCGTTCAGCGCTGTCAACGTGGCCAGCCTGCTGATGTTCGCCGCGATGTTCGGGCTCGTGTTCCTGCTGACCCAGTTCATGCAGAACATCCAGGGTTTCTCCCCGCTCGGAGCGGGCGTACGGATGCTGCCCTGGACGGCCATGCCGGTCGTGATCGCCCCGATCGCCGCCCTGCTCACCGCGCGGATCGGCAACCGCCTCGTGGTAGCGCTCGGCCTGCTGGCCGAGGCCGTCGCGCTCGGCTGGCTCGCCTCCGTCGTCGGCACGCACACCGCCTACTCCGACGAGGTGCCCGGCCTGGTGCTGGGCGGGATCGGCCTCGGGCTGTTCTTCGCGCCCGTGGCCGAGATGGCGATGAACATCGTCGCCCCGCGCGACCAGGGCATCGCCTCCGGAGCCAACAACACCTTCCGCGAACTCGGCGGCGTCTTCGGAGTCGCCGTCCTCACCTCGGTCTTCACCGCGCAGGGCGGATACGGGACACCGCAGCGGTTCGTCGACGGCCTGGTCCCCGCCTCCTGGGTGGGCGCCGGCTTCGCCGCCCTGGGCTGTCTCGCCATCCTCGTCGCCCCCCGCCGCTCCCGGGGCGAGCACGTCGCGGCACGGGGCGGGACACAGGAGACGGGCCTGCCGCGGGACGGCGCGCTCGTGGAGAACCCGCGCTGAGCCAGGCCGCAGGACAAGCACCACCGGTTCTCCGGCAATCAGCCGGAAAACCGCACGACTTGGGGGACGTACATGTACGACGTGATTGTGGTGGGAGCGCGGGTCGGCGGCGCCTCCACGGCCATGCTGCTCGCCAGAGCGGGATACAAGGTCCTGCTCCTCGACCGCGCCACCTTCCCCGGCGGGAAGGCCGCGGCCACCAACCTGGTCCACCCGCCGGGCATCCTCCGGCTGAAGAACTGGGGCCTGCTCGACCGGCTGACCGCCACCGGCTGCCCGCCCATCCACGAGTACGGCCTCAAGAGCGGCCCGGCGCAGCTGATGGCCCGCCTCCCGGCCGTCGACGGCGTGGACGAGGCGTACTCCCCGGACCGCGCCGAACTCGACCGCATCCTGCTGGAGGCGGCCGTCGCGGCCGGTGCCGAGTTCCGTGAGGGCTTCTCCCTCCGCGAGCTCCTCAAGGACGAGGACGGCACCGTCACCGGCGTACGCGGCCAGTCCGGGGAGCGCGTCACCGCCGTCGAGCACGCCCGTCTCGTGGTGGGCGCCGACGGCTCCAACTCGACCGTCGCCCGCCTCGTCGGCGCGGAGAAGTACGCCACACAGCCCGTGCTCAACAAGAGCCACTGGTCCTACTGGGAGGGCATCCCGCACGACGGGAAGGTCCGCACCTACCGCCACGCGGGCAAGCACACCTTCACCTGGCCGACGCACGACGGCCTGACCATCGTCGGAGTGGCCCTGCCCGTCGCCGACTTCAAGGCCGGCAGCGAGGAGGAGCGCGACCGTACGGTCATCTCCGCGTTCGCCGAGGTGGACCCCGAGCGGGCCCAGCTGCTGCGCGAGACCAAGCGGGCCGACAAGTGGCTGACGGGCGCGGTGCCCAACTTCCTGCGCCGCTCGCACGGCCCCGGCTGGGCGCTCGTCGGCGACGCCGGCTACACCCGCGACCCGATCACCGCCTCCGGCATCACCTACGGGCTGCGGGGCGCCGAACTCCTCGCCGAGGCCATCGACTCAGGCCTGTCGGGACGCACCCCGCTGCCGGACGCGCTCGCCCGCTACGAGCGGCGGCGCGACGAGATGGTGACCGGGCACTACCGCTACACCTGCGACCACGCCGTGATCGCGAACCACACGCGGGAGGAGATCGCCTTCATCCGCGCCATGAGCCGCAGCCCCACACACGGGCGGGACATGGTGGGGATGTTCGCCACCGCCGTCGATCCGGCGCACTTCTACTCCGCGCGCAACATCCACGCGCTCCTGGACCACCTCGAACCGGGCCCCGGCCCCGGCTGGAAGCTGCGCTTCGTCCAGTGGCTGGCCCGCGGCCTGCCGCGGCACGTCCCTCCGGCGGCACGGCTCGCCGACCGCCTGATAGCCCAGAACCTCGGCCCGATGGGCGACTACCTCCTGGCCGCACCGGCGCGGCAGGCGGCCTAGCTCCCCTTTCCCAAGGCGGCCCAGCGCCCCTTTTCCCCAGGCGGCCCAGCTCCTCTTCTCGCGGGTTCCGCCCCGGTCCCCTTCCTCAGCCACGTGATGCCCGCAGGCCGCGGACCGCACCGCGCTCACCCGAGCCCGTCCGGCGACCTCCGGCGACCGAGGACACGCGGCGCAGCCGTGTGCACCGAGAAACCACCCCCACCCCCACTCACCCGAGCAACGGAGACATCGGCATGGCACAGAACACCGCACTCCTCTTCCCCGGCCAGGGCGGCTTCGACAGCGAGGCGCTGCGCGCGGCCAAGGAGAGCTACCCCCAGATCCGCCGGGTATTCGAGCAGATCGACGCGGAGACGCAGAACCTCTTCGCGCGGCGGATCACGGACACCCTGTTCGGCCAGGAGAAGGCGGACCTCGGCGAGCTGCTCGCCGACGACCCGTGGGTCTCGCAGGTGGCCATCTACGCCGCGGGCCTCGCCGCGTACGAGACCCTCGCCGCCCAGGGCTTCGAGCCGGACGTCCTCGTGGGCCACAGCCTCGGTGAGATCACCGCCCTCGTGGCCGCGGGCGCCTTCTCGGTCGAGGACGGCGTGCGCATCGTCGCGCAGCGCGTGGCGGTCATCCAGCGGCAGCAGGGCATAGACGGCCGCATGCTGGCCCTCACCGCCGGCGCCGACCGCGTCCGCCTGCTGCTGGACCTGGTGGGCGAGCCGCTGCTGGCCGTCGCCACCGAGAACCACGACGAGCAGACCGTGGTGAGCGGCCCGGACAAGGTCCTGGACCGCGTCACGGCCATAGCCCGGCAGCTGGGCATCAACGCGATAGCGATCGACGCGCCCTTCCCCTTCCACACCCCCGCCCTGGCCCCGGCCGCCCCGGAGTTCGCCGCGTACGTCCGCAAGCTGGACCAGCACCCGCTGCGCCGCCCGGTGTACTCGCCGATCCTCCAGCGCTACTACGAGCCCGACGACGCCCTGGCCGACCTGCTGGCGGAGCACTTCGTCAAGCCGGTCCGGTTCGCTACCGCCGTGCGCCACCTCCAGCAGTCCGGTGTCACCACCTTCGTGGAGGCGGGCGGGCGCGCCGCGCTGACCAAGCTCGTCACCCGGCTCACCCAGGGCTCCGACGTGCGCGCCCTGTCCACGCTCGTCCTCGACGGCGGCGGCCGCCCCGCCCTCGGCGCCACCCTGGAGGTCCTGCGGGAGGCGGGCCTCGCCCGCGCCGCCGGAGCCCCCACCCTCGGCGGGCTGCTGGCCCCGGCCGTGCCGGCCGACGTCTTCGAGGCCTACTGGGCGAAGCACGGCGACGACGTCCTGACCTACGTGCGCGACGAACTCGCCGCCTTCCAGCGGGAGAACACGCCCGCCGCCGCGCCCGCCGCCCCCGCCGAGACGGCCGCCGCCCCCGCGGCCGCGCCCGCCGCGAACACCGGACTCGACCGCGACGAGGTCTTCGCCGCCCTGCGCGCCCTGTACGCCGAGGCCCTGGAGTACCCCGAGGAGGTCTTCGAGGGCGGCGTGCAGCTGGAGGCCGAACTGGGCGTCGACTCCGTCAAGCAGGTGGAGCTGCTCTCCCGCGTCTCCGAGCGCTACGGCCTGCCGCCGCGCGCGTCCGGCTTCCGTCTCTCCCACTACAACACGATGGACACGATCGCCGACTTCGTGATCGCCGAGCTGAACGGCGCCCGCGAGCACGCCGGCGCGGCCTGACCACCGCACGTCCCAACAGCCCCGCTCGTTTCCTCGCTAGACGTGAGTAAGGACATGGCTCCATGAAAGACCTCACCGGCAAGGTGGCCCTGGTCACCGGCGGGTCGAAGGGGATCGGGAAGGCGATCGTGCGGGAACTCGCCGCACGCGGTGCCGACATCGTCCTCAACTACTTCCACTCGCACGACCAGGCCAAGCAGACCCGTGACGAGCTGGTCGCCGAGGGCGTCCGGGTCGACCTGATCCGTGCCTCGGTGGCACGGCAGGAGCAGGTCGACCGGATGTTCGCGGAGATCGACCGGCTGCACGGCCGCCTCGACATCCTGATCAACAATGCGGCAGACGGCGCCCTGCTCCCGCTCGAGCAGACCACCGACGCCCACCTCGACAAGGCCCTCGACACCAACCTCAAGGGCGGACTGCGCTGCGCGCGGGCCGCGGCACCGCTGATGGGCAGGTCGGGCGGCGGCTCCATCGTCACGGTCTCCGCACTGGGCGGCTCCCAGATGGTGATGGCCAACTACCTCGCCTGCGCACCGGCCAAGGCCGCGGCCGAGGCCGCCTCCCGCTACCTCGCGGTCGAACTGGCACCGCTGAACATCCGGGTCAACACGGCCTCCGCCGCCATGCTGAGCAGCGAGGTGGCGGACAAGTTCCCCCGGGCCGCCGAGATGCAGGAGGTCATCGCGCGGGCCACACCGCTGGGGCGGCTCGGCACGCCGGAGGAGTTCGCCTCCGTCGTCGCCTTCCTCGCCTCCGACGAGTCCCGGTGGATCACCGGCCAGGTCATCCTGGCCGACGGCGGCCTCACCCTCGGCGCGTCCCTGCTCTCCCCGCCGGCGCCCGGCGCGGCGCAAGAGCCGCCGGTGGAGGAGTCGCCGGTGGAGGAGTCGCCGGTGGAGGAGTCGCCGGTGGAACGGTACTCGGCGGCGCGGGAGACGGCCGAAACCGTACGGCCCGCGCTCGTGTCCGTGCCCGAGGCGGAGCCCGAGCCCGAGGACGGCGACGACGTGATCGCCATCGTCGGCATGGGCATGGCCGTGGCCGGGGCCAACAGCCCCGAGGAGTTCTGGAAGCTGCGGATGACGGGGGACGAACTCTTCGTCAAGGTCCCCCAGGACCGCTGGCAGCACGAGAGCTTCCACTCGCCCGACCTGGCGGCCGAGGACAAGGCGTACGCCGACCGCTGCGTCTTCATCACCGGCTTCACCCCCGCCGAGGGCGCCCTGGACGGCATGCCCGGCGGCGCGGACCAGCAGGAGCTGACCACGCAGTGGCTGCGCCACAGCCTGGTGCAGGCGCTCGACGGGGTCAGCCACAGCCCCACCGACAGTGCCTCCTTCGTCATCGGCTACACCCCCGACGGCAGCCAGCACCTGGAGGAGGCCGGGGTCCTGCAGAGCCTGACCCGGCTCACCCACGGCATCGTCGACGACCTCGACGTACCGGCGGGGGAGCGGCAGGGACTGCGCGACGACATCGACGAGGCGCTGGCCCGGCGCTACCGGCGCGGCGGGCAGGACCCCGCGCGCTTCCTGCCGCACCGGGTCGGCGAGCTGGCGATGGAGGGCATCCTCCCGCCGTCCACCGAGCTCCACATGGTCGACACCGCGTGCTCCTCGTCCCTCTACGCCATCGACATCGCGGCCAAGGGCCTGCTGATGGGCAAGCAGGACATCGCCGTCTGCGGCGGGGCGTTCGCCCTCGCGCCGCGCGGCACGGTGCTCTTCTCCAAGCTCCAGGGGCTCTCCAAGAGCGGCAAGGTGCACGCCCTGGACGAGAGTGCCGACGGCGTCATCTTCGCCGACGGCGCCGCCCTCGTCGTCCTCAAGCGGCTGAGCAAGGCGCGGCGCGACGGCGACCGTGTCCTCGGTGTGCTGCGCGCCTTCGGCTCGTCCTCCGACGGCAAGGGCAAGGCGATCTACGCCCCGAACTCCGACGGGCAGAGCCTCGCCGTGCGGCGCGCGCTCGACGCCGGCGAGGTCGACGGCGACGACGTGCAGTGGATCAACGCGCACGCGACCGGCACGCCCGCGGGCGACCTCGCCGAGTTCACCACCCTGCGCGAGCACTTCGGCACCTCCCGGCCCACCGTCGTCACCTCCAACAAGTCCCTGATCGGACACACCGGCTGGGCGGCCGGCGTGGTCTCGCTCATCGAGAACCTGAAGGGCCTGGAGGAGCACACCATCCCCGGGCAGTTCCGCTTCAGCGCCCCCCGCGCCGACTTCCGGCTCGAGGAGACCGAGCTGGAGGTGACCTCCGAGCCGCGGCAGTGGCCACAGAGCGCCGAGGGGCCCCGCCTCGCGGCCGTCTCCGGCTTCGGCTTCGGCGGCACCAACGCCCACCTGATCGTCTCCGAGCCGCTGCCGCCCGCCGAGGCGGCGGAGACCCCCGTCACCAAGACCCCGGACACCGAGCGCCGGGTCGCCATCGTCGGCTGGTCCGCCCACCTGCCCGGCCTGGACGGGCGCGACGAGGTCGCGAACTGGCTGTCCGGTGGCCGCCGGCCGCTCGACAGCTTCGGCGCCGACTACCCGCCGCCGCCCTTCAGCAAGGTCCGGCTCCCTCCGAAGACGATCCGCGCCCTCGACCGCTGCCAGCTGATGATCCTGGAGTGCGCGCACCAGCTCCGCGACCAGATGCCCGACTTCTGGAGCGAGCAGGCCGCCAAGACCGGCGTCTTCGTCGGCCACATGGGCCCCACCCGGGCCGCGATGCTCTACGCCAACCGTTGCTACCTCGACGACGTCGAGCGGGCGCTCGCCGACTCGCCGCGGGCCGGTTCCGCCGCCGTGCCGCGGATCCTCGACCGGCTGCGCGAGCAGGTGCGTTCGATGATCCCGGAGTCCAACGAGGACTCCTTCCCCGGACAGATGCCCAACATCATCTCGGCCCGCGTGTCGAACTACTTCGACCTCCACGGCCCGAACATGACGATGGACTCCGGCTTCGCCTCCGCCCTGTCGTCGATCACCTCCGCCAGCCGCTACCTGCGCACCGGTGAGCTGGGCTTCGCGCTGGCGGGCGGCATCAACGGCAACAGCCTGCCCGAATACCGGTCCCTGATCGGCGAGCTCCTCCCGGAGCACGCGACGGAACTGGCCGAAGGGGGCTTCCTCTTCGCCCTCACCACCGAGGAGCGCGCCGAGCGCGCGGGCCTGCCGGTCCTCGCGTACGTCGACGAGGCGTTCGGCGGCACGGAGACACACCGGGACACCCTGCTGTGCGGCTCCTCGGCCCCCGAGAACGCCCGCTATCTGGGCGCGGCCGGGGGACTGGCCGTCCTCAGGGCACTGCACGGTCCCGCGGGCACGGTCGTCCTCTCCAGCGACGAGGACGGCACCGCGGCCGGTGCCCGGCTCCGGCTGACCGTGCCGGGCGAGCCCGCCGAGGCCGCGGACAGGGCCGGCTCCGCCCCGGCCCAGGACACCGGCACGACCACGGGCACGACCACCGGCACGCTCCCCGAGGGCTTCCTCTCGCAGGAGCGCACGGGGGCCGGCACGCCGCTGCGCGTCCGCCGCCACGTGCCCGTCCTGGAGGCCGTGCCGCCCGTGACCGTACGGGAGGCGATCCCCTTCCTCGCGGCCGGCACGGCCGTCGTCACCGACGCGCCCGGCCTCCTCGCCCGTGCCGCGGGCCGGGACGCCACCGGGCTCACGGTCCTGTCCACCACCCCGCTCGACGCCCCGCGCCCCGGCTGGCACCACCTGCCCGAGGTCACACCGGAGGCCGTACGCGAGGCGCTGGCGGGCTCCGGGAAGCCGGTCACCCGACTGCGGGTGTTCAGCGACCTGAGCCGCGCGGTGGCCCCCGGGCAGGCCCTCACCGAGGGCTCACCGGCGCTCCTCGCCCTGCACAGCGCCGCCTACCTGGCCGTGCAGCACGCCTACGAGGACCTGTCGGGACCCGGCTCCTCCCTCGTCGTCCTGCTCCAGGGCGCGGTGTCCGACGGCACCCCGCATCCCTTCTCCGGCCTGTTCACCGGCCTGCTGAAGACCGCGGGCCTGGAGCTCCCGGACGCCGCCGGCTTCGCCCTGCTGACCTCGGCCACCGACACCGGCGAGGCCGTGGAGCGGGTCGAGGCGGAGAGCCGGGCGCGGCGGGACTTCCCCGTCGTCGTCGACGCCGACGGCGTCCGCCTGGTGTACCGCCTCAAGGACGAGCCCAACGACCTGGGCGCGGACACCCCGCTCGTCCTCGGCCGGGACTCCGTGGTCGTCGTCGCCGGCGGCGCCCGGGGCATCACCGCCGAGGTGCTCAAGGCGCTCGCGGAGCGGTTCGCCCCGCGGATCTACGTGCTCGGCAGCAACTCCCTCGACAGCTACCCGCCCTCGGTCTACGCCGGGAGCGACGAGGAGTTCGCGGCGGGCCGCAAGGCGTTCATCTCCGCCGAGCTCGCCAAGCGCGGGGGCCGGACGGTCGCGAGCATCAACAAGGAATTCGACCGGATGGTCAACGCCCGCACCGCCCGGCAGAACCTCGACGCGATGGCCGCCCACAGCGGCGCCGGCCGGGTCACCTATCTGACCTGCGACACGCGCGACAGCGCCGCGGTCGAGAAGGCGATCGGCCGCGTCCTCGCCGAACAGGGCCGCGTCGACCTGCTCGTCAACGCCGCGGGGCTCCAGCGCTCCGCGCTCATCAGGGACAAGGACTACGCGGAGTTCACCTCCATCCGTGACCTCAAGGTCGAGTCCTACCTCAACCTGAAGCACGCGCTGCGCTCCGCGCCGCCCCGCCTGTGGTGCAACTTCGGTTCCCTGCTCGGCTACTTCGGGCAGCTCGGGGAGGCCGACTACGCCTCGGCCAACGACTTCCTGGCCAGCGCCTCCACCTACGCCGCGGCCACCACGGACCACGCCGAGGTCACCATCGGCTGGACCCTGTGGGCGAGCGTCGGCATGGGTGCCAACGAGCTGACGAAGGCGTACTACGAACGGGCCGGCTCGTACAGCAACATGCCGGTCCCCGAAGGCGTCCACCACTTCGTGCGGGAACTGCACGCCCCCGTGCGGCGGCCCTCGGTCGTGCACCTGGGCGAGGCCGAGCACGCCACGGTGGAGACCTTCTACCCCGGCTACCTCACCGGCCGCGACCCCGGCTTCTTCCTGCGCCGCGTGGTCGAGTCCGACACCAAGTCCGCGGTGTTCGAGTGCCGCTTCGACCTGGAGACGGACGGCTATCTGGAGCACCACACCGTACGCGGCGAACCGACGCTGCCCGGCACCTTCGTCACCGAGATCGCGGCGGAGGCCGCCCGGCACCTGGTGCCCGGCAAGCACGTCATCGCCTTCGAGGACCTGCGGTTCGAGCACTTCCTGCGCGTCTACCGCGACCTGCCGGCCCGGCCCAAGCGCATCAAGGCCGAGATCACCGGGGAGCAGGGCGACGCCACCGTCGTACAGGTCCTGGTGACCGAGGACGTGGTCGCGCCGAGCGGCGCCGTCCTGATCGCGGACCGGGTGCACTTCGCGGCCCGCGTCCTGCTCGCCGACGCCTTCCCGGCCGCGCCCCGCTGGGAGCACTGGGACACCGCCGACGACACCCCGGTGCCTGACCCGTACCACCAGCCCGGCGCACCGGTGAAGCTGACCGGCCCCTTCGTCTCCACCGCCGACACCCGCATCCACCCCCAGGGCAAGCGCGGGCGCTACGCCCTGGCGCTCCCCGAGGACGACCCCGCGTGGGCGCGGTTCACCGTCCCGTGCGTCCTGCTGGACGGCCTGGCGCGGGTCGGGGTGCTGGACCTCGTCGACGGCCACCTCGTGCCCGTCGCGGCACCGCTGGCGATCCGCCGCATCGACCTCTACGAGGAGGCCAACGACCACGTGCTGTCCACCGGCGAGGACCGGATCGACCTCTACGCCACACCGCCCGGCTTCGACCTGGCCGCCGACCGCGTCGACAACCGCTTCGTCGCCACCCGGCCCGACGGCCGCATGCTCCTCCAGATGAAGGACCTCCAGGCGACCTTGATCGGCTACGTCGACGCCCGCACAGGCGAGGCCGTGGCCCTCGACGCGCCCGACCGGAAAGGGACATGACCATGGAGTCCCCGCAGACGACGGCCGGGCCCGCCGCGAAGGACACCGCGGTCCAGCCGATGACCCGCATGGTGTGGCAGCTCACCAGCCTGCCGCAGCGGCCCGGCGGGCCCGCCCGGCTCACGGGCATGCGCGTGCTGCTCCTCGCGGACGGAGAGGAGCGGGCCGAGGCCGCCACCGCCGTCGAGCGGGCCCTGACCGAGCGCGGCGCCCTCGTGCGCCGGCAGGCGCCGGGCGGGCCCGTGGACGCGATCGTCGACCTCACCGTCGGCCGCGTCCCCGGCGACGACGGCCTCGGGGAGGTCTGGCGGGAACCGCTGCTGCGCACCGTCGGCGCCCTGCGCGAGCACTACGACGACTGGGCCGAGGAGACCTCGGCGAGCCGCCTGTTCTACCTCGCCGTCACCTATCTCGGTGGCGGGATGGGCCACCACCCGCAGGACGACCTCGCGCAGCCGCTGGGCGGCATCTGGGCGGGCCTGGCGAAGACGCTGCACCGGGAGTTCCCCAACTGCAACGCCCGCGTCGTCGACACCGCCCTGTCCGCGGTGGACGACCTGCCCGGCATCGTCGCCGCCGAGCTGGGCAGGCCGGGCGAGCTGGAGGTCGGCTACCGCGACGGCCAGCGCCTGACCCTCACCCCCTCCGCCCGCCCGGCCGGCGAGCCCGTCGTCGAACTCGGCCCCGACGACAGCGTGCTGATCTCCGGCGGCGGCCGGGGCATCGGCTGGGAGCTGGCCCGCACCCTCGCCGAGCGCCACGGCCTGCGGGTCGTCGTGACCGGCCGGGAGCCCTTCCCCACCGGTGACGAGCCGTGGGCCGGCATGGACGAGGCCGAACTGAAGGTCTACGAGAAGCAGGTGTGGGCCGACAACCGCGGCCGCCCGCCGGCCCGGACCCGGCGGGACATCGCCCGGATCCGCCGCCTGTGGGAGCTCGCGGCCAACGTCACCGGCGCCCGTGCGCGCGGGCTGCGCGTGGACTACGCCCAGTGTGACTTCACCGACCGCGACCAGGTCCGCGAGCTCGTCGCCCGCGAGGGCGCCACCCTGACCGGAGTCGTGCACAACGCCGGGGTCGACACCGCGGCACGGCTGCCCAAGAAGACGGACGACGAGATCCTCGCCACCGTCCGCACGAAGATCGAGGGCTTCGCCCACCTCTTCGGCGAACTCCGCGGCCACCCGCTGAAGTTCTTCTGCAGCGTGGGCTCCCTCACCGGGCGGCTGGGCGGCATGGTCGGCCAGCTCGAGTACGCCGCGGCCAACGAGGGGCTGGCGCGCCTGGGCCGCTGGGCGAGCGGCCGGGCCGGCTTCCCGGTGATGACGCTCGCCTGGCCGACCTGGGACCGCATCGGCCTGATCGCCAACTTCTCGGCGACGCTGCGCTACATGGCCGCCATCGACGTCACCGACGGCCTCGCCAAGTGGCAGGCGGAGCTGGCCGCGGGTTCCGACGGCGAGGTCACCTTCGTGGGCCCGCTGGGCGCGGCGATCGACCCGGGGCAGGCCATCGGCTACCCCATCGTGCCCGACCTGCCCGGCTTCACCGACACCTTCCCGAAGATCTACCACCTGGGGGAGGTCGTCACCTACCGGCCGCACAGCCGGATGGTCTCGCGCGTCACCTTCGACCGCGAACGGGCGCCCGTCCTGACGGACTTCCTCATGGGCGGCGTCGAGGCGGTGCCGGTGAGCCTGCTGCTGGAGAGCGCGGTCCGGGGCGCCGAGTGGATCGTCCCGGAGGACTTCCCCGCGCTGCGCGTCGACTGCCTCGAGGAGATCGTCGTACCCCTGGAGCTGCTGCGCCTGGACGGTCCCACCACCGTCTGGGAGCGGGAGATCACCGGCACCCGCGAGGGGCGCACCTGGGTCGTCGACGTGTCCTTCCGGCGGCCGGACGACGGCCCCGACGGGCCGCGGGCGAGCCTGCGGGTCGTCTACGAACCGGGGGACACGCGCTCGCCCGCCCCACCGCGGCCGGCCGTCGCGCGGACGACCACCTGGCGTTCCGGGCCGCCGATGCTGCGCTGGCGCTCGTCGGTGGTCCCGGCCGCCGCCTGGACGCAGCTGCCCGACGGCCGCTGGTCGGCCGAGGTGCGGCCGTGCGCCTCCAACGACCTCTGGGCGACGCCCAGCGTGCCGCGTACGGCGCTCGCCGTATCCGTCCTGGAGAACGTCGTGCGGCTGTGCGCGAAGGCGCTGGCGGGCCTCTCGGTGGCCGTCGACCCCTTGGTCGTCGGCCGGGTCACCCTGCATTCCGAGGAGCAGGGGAATTCCGTCGTCGAGGGTGATCCGGCCCTCGGGGTGTGGCGCGCGAAAAGCGTGGTGTCGGGGCTTCCCGTACTCACGGTCACGGGTTTTCCCAGGCCGCTCGGAAACGGTTGACATAACCAGCGGGCAATGCCACCGTCATGGCATTGCGGAGTCGTCGCCGTATGCCCCTGGAATAAACATCGAATTCTATCGAGAGAAATGGGAGTGGTTCGCATGTCGACCTTGCAGCAGAACAAGGCGGTGTTGGAGCGCTACTACGAGGAGTGCCTCAACAAGGGAAATCTCGACGTCATCTACGAGGGCGCCGGTGACGACCACATCAGCCACGGCACCGCGCCCAACGGCAAGGAGGGCGTGGAGCACCTCAAGGAGTGGGTGCGGCTCCAGCGCGCGTCCTTCCCCGACCTCAAGGTCGTGGTGGACGACTGGATCCTGGAGGGCGACAAGGTCGTCAGCCGGTTCACCGCCAGCGGCACCCACACCGGTGAGCCCTACGAGGGCGTGCCGGCCCTCGGCCGGGAGTTCTCCGTGAGCGGGATCGTCATCGACGAGTTCCGCGACGGGATCATCGTCGAGAGCTGGTTCTCGCTGGACGGCCTGGAACTGGCCAAGCAGCTCGGCGCCCTGGGCTGACCCGGCCCGGCCCCGGCACCACGCGGTGGTGGTGCCGGGGCCGGCGGGGCCCGCGCGTCAGCCGCGCCGGACGGCGCGCGCGTCCGCGTCCGTGATGGGCGCGGCGTGCGCCTCGGCGTTTCCGGAGGCGGCGATGGCGTCCAGGGCGCGCTGGAGGACGACGGTGTCCTCCAGGGTGTGGATCTCGGTGATCCGGCCCCACTTCAGGTAGAGGAACTGCGTCATGACGTTGTCGTAGCGGGTGCCGTCCGGGAGCGGGCCGCCGATCTTCACCCGGGTGGCCACCTTGGTCAGCCAGGGACCGCCGGAAATGATGATCTCCAGCGGTTCGAAACGGGCGTCCGGAATGAGCCGGAAGACCCGCTCCCACCACAGGCTCATCGCTTCGCGGGTGTGCCGTTCCCCGGACAGCGCGTGCTCCCCGTAGAAGACATAGGTGAATTTCGGGGCCAGCGTGTCCACCATGGACTGCCAGTCTCCGGAGTCGATCTGAGCAAAGGCTTTGCGTAATTTTGCGGCAACGATTCGGTGATACATGCGGATCCTTTCCCGGGTCCTTCGGATCTTTTTTCGGCAACCCTGAACGCCGCGCTGCGGTGCCCTCATTGATACCACGAGAACCCTTGCGGGAACACACCTCGCAGTGGGGTGCGAGAAAAGGCGGGAGAGTTTGATGACGTCTCCGATTTCGGTGCTGATCACCGGCTGTTCATCGGGTATCGGCCGGGCCACCGCGCGGCGGCTGCACCGGTCCGGCATGGTCGTGTACGCCACCGCCCGCAGGCCCGAGACCCTGGCCGAGCTCACCGCCGAGGGCATCCGGACGCTGGCGCTGGACGTCACCGACGAGGAGAGCGTGCGCGCGGCCGTCGCGGCCGTCGAAGCGGAACACGGCGCGGTCGGCGCCCTGGTCAACAGCGCGGGCTTCGCCGTCTCCGGGGTCGTCGAGGAGGTCGGCATCGAGGACATGCGCCGGCAGTTCGAGACCAACGTCTTCGGGCTGGCCCGGCTCAGCCAGCTGGTCCTCCCCGGCATGCGCGCGGCGGGCACCGGCACCATCGTCAACGTCTCGTCCATCTTCGGCCGTTACGCCGTCCCGGGCGGCGGCTTCTACCAGGCCTCCAAGCATGCCGTCGAGGCGCTCAGCGACGCCCTGCGGCTGGAGGTCGCCGACTTCGGCGTCCGCGTGGTGCTGATCGAGCCGGGCCCGGTCCGCACCACCGACTTCGGCGCGACGTACGTGGCGAACCTCCGCCCCGTCAGCGAGGTCTACGCGGACTTCCGCCGCCGCACCGCCGAATACTTCGACGCCATCTACACCGGCAGCCGCCGCACGCTGGCCGGCACCTTCGCCATCCAGGCCGACGACGTGGCCCGCACGATCGAACGCGCGGTCCGCAGCAGCCACCCGCGCGCCCGTTACCCCGTCGGCTTCCTCGCCCACAGCACCCTCGCGCTGCGGCGGCTGGCACCGGATGCCGTCTTCGACAACCTCTTCGTGCGGCGCGCCTTCCCCGTGCCGGGCAAGAGCGCCCGGCCGATCCCGCCCCGGCCCGTACGGACCGTCACCACCACCCGTAAGGACGCACGATGACCGTCACCACCGCCGGCCCCACCGCCACCGCCCCCGGCCCCAAGGGCGTGCCCGTCCTGGGCAGCCTCGGCTCCTGGCGCCGCAACACCGCCGAATTCCTGCTGGGCCTCCAGCGCGACCACGGCGAGGTCGTGCGCATGCGCCTCGGACCCATGACGGTCCATCAGGTCACCAGCCCCGAAGCCGTGCGCCGCGTGCTGGTGGAGAACAACGGCAACTACGTACGCGGCCCGCTCTACGAGCAGTTCGGCGTCGTCATGGGCAAGGGACTGCTCACCACCGACGGCGAGTTCTGGCGCGGGCACCGCCGCGCGGTCCAGCCGGTGTTCCTCAAGAACGCCGTCGCCGACATCATCCCCAACATCGCCCGCGCCACGACCGAGATGCTCGACGAGTGGGAGGGCAAGGCCGCCCGCGGCGAGCCCGTGGACCTGATGACGGAGATGCTCCGGCTCACCCTCGTCACCCTCAGCCGCTCGCTGTTCGCCTACGACATCAAGCCGTCCTCCCGCGTGCTGAAGCTCATCGTCGACGACGTCGTCGAGGTCATGTTCCGCCGCGGCACGGCCTCGGAGATGCTGCCCTCCTGGGTGCCCACCGACCGGCAGCGGAAGATCGCCCGCATCCACCGGGTCTTCGACCGGATCGTCGCCGATGTCCGCGCGGGCTACGCGCGCACCGGCGAGGGTTCGCTGATCTCCCTGATGGAGCAGGCCGAGGACCCCGCCACCGGCCGCCCCTGGACGGACCAGCAGATCCGCGACGAGCTCCTCACCGTCTACCTCGCGGGTCACGAGACCACCGCCGTCGCGCTCTTCTGGACCCTGATCGCCATCGCCGAGCACCCCCACGTCCAGGAGGAGGTCGACGGCGAGATCGGCCGCGTGCTCGGCGGCACCCTGCCGGACGCCCGGAGCGCCGAGGAGCTGTCGTACACCAGGATGGTGGTGGACGAGAGCCTGCGGATGCACCCGCCGATCTGGATCTTCCCGCGCGCCGCCGTCGGCCCGGACACGCTCGACGGCTACGGCATCGAGGCGGGCTCCTCCATCCTGCTCTCGCCGCTGGTGTCGCACCACAACCCCCGCTACTGGGACAACCCGATGGCCTTCGACCCCCAGCGCTTCACCCCCGAGGCCGTCAAGGAGCGCCCGCGCATGGCCTACTTCCCCTTCGGGGCGGGCCCGCGGCAGTGCGTCGGCAACTTCATGGCCCTGCTCGAACTGCGCACCATCGTCGCGATGATCAACCAGCGCTTCCGGATCAGCCGCGTCCCCGGCGACTCCCTCCAGTACGGCTCCCCGGTCATCTCCCTGCGCCCGCTGCGCGACGTCATGGTCCACGTGCACTCACGCGACGTGCGGCCTTCCCCGTCGACGGCGGAGTCCGCGCCACTCACCTGCCCGGTGCGACACGGGAAGGACTGAGGCGGGGGCGAGGCCCCGGACCCGGGGGCCGCACCCCTTTGACGGAACGAGTGCTGAGACTGCTTCGTCGGCGTCGACCGACGGCAGTCGCGCGCGGAACAGGGCCCGGGCGGCGGCCGGTCACGCTTGGTCACCATGCCCGCTTCACGCAAGGTCAGTATGAACGCGGCAGGGCGCGGGGGACGCAGGAGCGGTAGTGGATCACTGCCCGCCGGAGCGGACTGGACGCTTCCGTCGAGGAGTTGGCCGAACAACTCCAGGAGGTCCAGGCCGAGCGGGACGACCTGGCGATCGCGGAGCGGGCCGAACCGCCTGGCCGGGCAGGCGGACAGTCCTGCTCATCCCGCACCGCGGCGACGCGGCCGACGAGGGCGGGCTGTCCGGCGACTACCGCAAGATCCTGGCGATCGCGCGGGGGGCGGACGCCCCGGCGCAGGCCAGGGCGGTCGGCGAGCGGCCGGGGCTGGACGCCTCGGTACGCGGCAGGCCGGCACCCTTGCGGGCGAGGATGACCCAGCTCGCCGGCCGGGGCTGACTGCATCAGCGGGGTGACGGGCGGTTCACGGGCCGTCCGTAGGCGCGCGGGGCGGCCCCGTGACCGACGCGCCCCCGACGGCAAGGGGGATCGCCCTCCGGTGAGAGCGCTAACGGCCGCTGAAGAAGTCGGTGAGGGCGGCGGCGACGGCCTCGGGCTGCTCCTCGGGGATGTAGTGACCGGCGTCGGGCACGATGACGCCGGTCACGTTCTCGGCCCACGGGCTGATGGAGGCCGCCATGTCCGGGATCGAGCCGTGGCTGCTGGAGATCGCGAGGACGGGCACGGTCAGTCGCCGTTGCCCGAGTGCCGCGCGGTTCTTGCGCGCGGACTCGGCGGCGTCGCGGTAGCAGGCGAGGCCGGCGCGCAGGCCGCCATCGACGGCGAGGGCCGCGGCGTAGTGGTCGAGCTCCGCTTCCTCGAACGCGTCGGGCGCGAGGGACTTGGTGTTCAGGAACCAGCTGATGTACTCCCGCTCGCGGCCGGCTATCAGCGTCTCGGGAAGGCCGGGCACCACGTGGAACGCGAAGTGCCAGGTCTTGAACGCCAGAGCCGGGTCGAGGGGGATCGCTTCCGGCATGGTGATGCCGGGAATCCCGGCGTCGAGCAGCGCGACCCCGTGCAGCCGGCTCTCGTGGTTCAGGGCGAGGGAGAAGGCGACCCAGGCGCCGATGTCGTGCCCCGCGAGCCAGTAGTCCCGCACGCCGAGAGCGTTCACGGCGGCCTGGATGTGTGCGGCGACCGTGTGCGTGTCGTAGCTGAGCTCCGGATGCTCGGAATGGCCTTGGCCCGGCCGGTCGATCGCTATGACCCGGAACCGATCGGCGAGAGCCGGCATGACCTTTCGCCAGGCCCACCACGTCTGCGGGAACCCGGTGAGCAGGACGACGGAGGGTCCGTCCGGCCGTCCGCCTTCGACGGCGTGCAGGCGGACGCCGTCGGCGTCGACCCAGCGGTGCGTGAATCCGGCCAGGTCGTGCAGGGGCAGGGCGGGGACGGGGTTGGTCATGGGAATCCTCCATCGAGGCGGGTGGACCGTGATCCGACGCTAGCACGTCTTGAACTGATCAGTTCAAGATGGGAGGATGGGCCGCATGGCAGGCAAGAAGCAGTTCGACATGGACACGGTGCTCGACGCCGCGATGATCCAGTTCTGGCGCTCCGGCTACGCCGACACCTCGCTCGACGACCTGTCCCGGGCGACCGGCCTGAACCGCAGCTCGATCTACTCCTCGCTCGGCGACAAGGAGGCGCTCTTCCTCCGCTGCCTGGATCGCTACGCCACGCGCTACGGCGACAAGTACGACGCCGCCCTCTCGTGCGCGGCCGAAGACCCCGTCGCCGCCGTCCGCGCGTTCTTCGAGGTCACCCTGGGGCGCATCGCCGATCCCGCCGTGCCCGACGGCTGCCTGATGGCCCAGTCGGTCATGGCGAGTCCGGCGCTGAGCCCGAGGGTCGCAGAGCAGGTCAAAGAACTGTTCGGCCGCCAGCGCCCGCGCGTGCGCACCGCGCTGAAGGCCGCCGGGATGTCCGACGAGAACGCCGAGGACTTCGCCGTACACGTAGCGGCCGTGAACCAGTCTCTCGCCGTGATGGGCAGGGCCGGGGCGAGCCCGGAGCAACTCCGGGCGATCGTCAGCGTGACCGTCGACGCGCTCGCGCGGACCCTGAGACCGGTCGGATAGCTGCCATGCCGCATCCCCGCCCGAGAGTCACAGGCGCTTCTCAATGCTCGTCGGGGCAAGACAGATGGCTGACGTAGCCGGCGCCGGCCTTGGCGGGCTGTCACCCTTCGTTACTATGCTCACTTCGTGCCGGAGGTTGGTAGCAAGGGGCGTACCCCTTGAAGTGATCATGGAACGCAAGGTCAACGAGCGGGGGAGTCTCCGGAAATGCTGAGAGAAGTCACCGCCACCCGCTACATCGAGCCCCTGCGCTCCGGCGGCTCCGTCCCCGGTGTCGTGGAGGCCGATGACCTCGGCACGTACGTCGTGAAGTTCACCGGTTCCGCGCAGGGACACAAGGCGCTGGTCGCCGAGGTCATCGTCGGGGAACTCGCCCGGGCGCTCGGGCTGCGGTTCCCCGAGCTGGTGCTGGTGCGCTTCGATCCCGCCATCGCCGCCGCCGAGCCGCACCAGGAGGTGCGCGACCTGCACGGTGCCAGCGCGGGCGTGAACCTCGGCATGGACTATCTGCCCGGCGCCCGGGACTTCACCCCGGAGACCGCCCGGGCCTTCCCGGTGGATCCGCTGGAGGCGGGCCGGATCGTCTGGCTGGACGCGCTGACCGTCAACGTCGACCGTACGGTCCACAGCTCGAACCTGATGGTCTGGCCCACGCTCGGCACCGCGCCGGCCCGGCTGTGGCTCATCGACCACGGTGCCGCCCTCGTCTTCCACCACCGCTGGGACACCACGGCCCCGGGCAGGCGCTACGACTTCCGGCACCACGCCCTCGGCCACTACGGCCCCGACGTGCGCGCCGCCGACGCCGAACTGGCGCCGAAGGTGACCGAGGAACTGCTGCGCGGGATCGTCGCCGAGGTGCCGGACGCCTGGCTCGCCGAGGACGCCGGGTTCGCCACGCCCGACGACGTCCGGGACGCCTACGTCGGCTATCTGCTGGAGAGGGTCCGGCTCTCGGCCGAGTGGCTGCCCACCGACTTCCCGAGCCGTGAACAACTCGCCGCGGAGGAGGCCGCCCGCGCGGTCCGGACCCAGGCGGGCCGCCCGGACTGGCTGAAGCGCGTCCCCGACCTGCACGGCAAGCCGGCGGCGGAACAGGACTGGTCGGCGCACCTGGGGTGAGCCGGGAACGGCGGAAGGGCCCGGGGGAAGCCCCCGGGCCCGCACATGAGCCGTGACGGTCAGCCGCGCAGCCGCTCGTACGCCGGCAGGGTGAGGAAGTCGGCGTAGTCCTCGTCCAGGGACACCTGGAGCAGCAGGTCGTGCGCCTCCTGCCAGTGGCCGGCGGCGAAGGCCTCCTCGCCGATCTCCTGGCGGATGGCGTCGAGTTCCCCGGCGGCGACCTTGCGGGCCAGCTCCGGGGTGACCTTCTCGCCGTCGTCGAACTCGACCCCGGCGTTGATCCACTGCCAGATCTGCGAGCGGGAGATCTCGGCGGTGGCCGCGTCCTCCATCAGGTTGAAGATGGCGACCGCGCCGAGCCCGCGCAGCCACGCCTCGATGTAACGGATGCCGACCTGGACGGCGTTGACCAGGCCCTCGTACGTCGGCTTCGCGTCCAGCGAGTCGATGGCGATCAGGTCGGCCGCCTCGACGTGGACGTCCTCGCGCAGCCGGTCCTTCTGGTTCGGCTTGTCGCCGAGGACCTTGTCGAAGGACTCCATGGCGATGGGCACCAGGTCGGGGTGGGCGACCCAGGAGCCGTCGAAACCGTCGTTCGCCTCGCGGTCCTTGTCGGCGCGGACCTTCTCGAAGGCGACCTTGTTGACCTCCGGGTCCTTGCGGGACGGGATGAAGGCCGCCATGCCGCCGATGGCGTGCGCGCCGCGCTTGTGGCAGGTGCGGACGAGGAGTTCGGTGTAGGCGCGCATGAACGGGGCGGTCATCGTCACCGCGTTGCGGTCCGGAAGGACGAACTTGGCGCCGCCGTCACGGAAGTTCTTCACGATGGAGAACAGGTAGTCCCAGCGGCCGGCGTTCAGCCCGGAGGCGTGGTCGCGCAGTTCGTAGAGGATCTCCTCCATCTCGTACGCGGCCGTGATGGTCTCGATCAGGACGGTGGCGCGGACGGTGCCCTGCGGAATGCCGACGTAGTCCTGCGCGAAGACGAACACCTCGTTCCACAGCCGGGCTTCGAGGTGCGACTCGGTCTTGGGCAGGTAGAAGTACGGGCCCTTGCCGAGGTCGAGCAGCCGCTGGGCGTTGTGGAAGAAGTACAGGCCGAAGTCGACGAGGGCACCGGGGACGGGCGTGCCGTCGGCGTCGACGAGGTGGCGCTCGGTCAGGTGCCAGCCGCGCGGACGCATGACGACGGTCGCCAGCTCCTCGTTCGGCCGCAGCGCGTACGACTTGCCGGTGCGCCCGTCGGTGAAGTCGATGTTCCGGGTGTAGGCGTCGATCAGGTTGAGCTGGCCGAGGACGACGTTCTCCCAGGTGGGCGCGGAGGCGTCCTCGAAGTCGGCGAGCCAGACCCGCGCGCCCGAGTTGAGCGCGTTGATGGTCATCTTCCGGTCGGTGGGCCCGGTGATCTCGACGCGCCGGTCGTTCAGCGCGGCCGGGGCCGGGGCGACCTTCCAGGAGTCGTCCGCGCGGACGGCGGCCGTCTCCGGCAGGAAGTCGAGCGTGGAGGTGCGGGCGATCTCGGCGCGGCGCTCGGCCCGGCGGGCGAGGAGTTCGTCACGGCGCGGGGTGAACCGCCGGTGCAGCTCCGCCACGAAGGCGAGCGCCGCGTCGGTGAGGACCTCCTCCTGCCGGGGCAGGGACTCGGCGTCGACGATGGCCAGCGGGGACGGCGCTGGTGCGGACATGAGCTGTCACTTCCTTCAGCGGTGGCACCGGGTGCCAAGTGGCACGAACAGGACAGACAGCGCCCACTGTGCGGTCGGACGCTTCTGAACAGTGGATAGTAGTTTCCTCATCGTGGAACTTCAATGGTGTGTTGATGTCGAGATTCTCTGAGTCGAGCGAAGGTGGCGCTCGGTGCCACCCCGTTCACTCAAGGTGGCTCAGGTCCGCCTCGGTGTCGAGGTCGTACGGCTCGGCCACGTCCGCGCACTCCACGAGCCGCAGCTCCGCCCGGTGCGCCTGGAGGTAGGCCCGCGCCCCGCGGTCGCCGGTGGCCGCCGCGGCGACCCCCGCCCAGTGCGCCGCGCCGAGCAGCACCGGGTGCCCGCGTACCCCGTCGTAGGCGGCCGAGACCAGCGACCGCTCGTCCCGGTACGCGTCCAGCACCCGGGCCACCGCGGCCGGCCCGATGCCGGGCTGGTCGACCAGGCAGACCAGTGCCGCGCGCACCCCCGTGCCGGCCAGCGAGGCCAGGCCCGCGCGCAGTGAGGAGCCCATGCCCTCGGCCCAGTCCGGGTTGTCCACCGGCACACAGCCGTCCAGCGCGGCGCGGGCCCGCACCTCCTGCGCCGCCGCGCCCAGCACCACATGGATGCGTCCGCACCCGGCCGCGCGCAGCACCCCCGCCGCGTGCTCGACCAGGGGGCGCCCCCGGTGCGGCAGCAGTGCCTTGGGGCGTCCGCCGAGCCGTCTGCCGCCGCCGGCGGCGAGCAGCAGCCCCGCGACCGGGCCGGGCGATTCCCGGTTCTCCGTCATGGCTTGCACATACCCGGCGGCGACGAAAACCGGCCGCGTGCGCGGCGCCGGTTCCGTTGGGCTGAATTTCGGTCGGGGCTGTGGCGCTCGGGCCCACAGGTGGCGTTTACTAGCCCGCGCACAAGGGCGTGCCGACGGGGAGGGCTGCGTTGCGGAGCTTGGGGCAGAGGCCGGTGACCGGCATCGACGAGGATCCGAGAGTGGCGGAACTGCGTACCGCCGTGTCCCGGCTGCGCCGCCAACTCGCCGCGTTACCCGTGGACTTCCCCGACCGGACGACAGCCGAGGACGAACTCGCGGCCCTCGCCGCGATGGCCGCCTCAGGCGTCCCGGAGATCCCGCGGCTGCGCGCCTCCCTGCTGCTGATCGCCGGCGCGATCGGCTCGATGAGCGCGCTGACCCGGGGGCTGGCCCAGGTGCGCGCCGCCGTGGACCTGTTCGGCGAGCCACCGCGGGCCTAGCCGGCCGCCGGCGGGGCGTGTCCGCGCTTCGGCCGGGCCGTGGCCACGGCTGCGCGTCGGCCGGATGCGGCTGCGTGTCGGCGGGGAAGCGGTCGGGCCCGGGTACTGGCCGGCCGAGAGCGGGCCCCGGGCGCCGCTCGGGGCCCGGTCGCTGGTCAGTGGGTGTGCCGGCAGCCCGGTGCCGTCGGGATCTCACGGCACGCTGGTCCTCGTGGGACTGCGCCGCGGTCCCGCCGACGACGATCAGGCAGACCAGAGCGGCCATGAGGCCCTGGGTGACCACGGTGACGACGGCCCCGGCCCGCGCGGCGATCACGGCCGCCGCGCGGGCGACCGCCCCGACCGCGCCGACGGCGATCAGGTAGTGCCACAGCGGGTCGGCCGTGACGGTCGACGCCGGGTCCAGGCCGAACCCGGAGAGCCACCACAGGCCGAAGATCACGGCCAGGGCGGCCAGTTCCAGGAACACCAGCCCGCATCCGGCGCCGAGGTCGGCGCCCCGGTCGGCGGACCGCCGCGGTCGGGGGCCGCCGGTGGCGTCGAAGGCCGGTGGGGCGACGGGGAGTCCATGCCCGTCACCCTGCCCGCGGGGGCGCGCCGGGCGCATGAGTACGGCTACTCAGCCGAACCCGGGACAGCGGCCGGCCGGCCGCCCCGGCGCCGTGCCGCTCAGCCCTGGTTCTGGCTGGCCAGGGCGGCGGAGAGTTCGCGGGCGACCTGCTGGAGCGCCGGGACGATCTTCTCCATGGCCGTCTCGGTGACCCGGCCGGCCGGCCCGGAGATGGAGATGGCCGCCGCCGTGGGGGAGTCGGGCACGGACACCGCGAGGCAGCGCACCCCGATCTCCTGCTCGTTGTCGTCCACCGCGTATCCCAGCCGCCGCACATCCTCCAGCGCCGCGAGGAACCCCTCCGGCGTGGTGATGGTCTTCTCGGTGGCCGCCGGCATGCCGGTACGGGACAGCAGCGCCCGCACCTCGTCGTCCGGGACGCCGGCGAGCAGCGCCTTGCCGACGCCGGTGGAGTGCGGCAGCACCCGTCGGCCCACCTCGGTGAACATCCGCATCGAGTGCTTGGAGGGCACCTGGGCGACGTAGACGATCTCGTCGCCGTCGAGCAGCGCCATGTTGGCGGTCTCGCCGGTCTCCTCCACCAGCCGGGCCAGGTACGGCCGCGCCCAGGTGCCGAGCAGCCGGGAGGCGGACTCGCCGAGGCGGATCAGGCGGGGGCCGAGGGCGTAGCGCCGGTTGGCCTGCTGGCGCACATAGCCGCAGGCGACCAGCGTGCGCATCAGCCGGTGGATGGTCGGCAGCGGCAGGCCGCTGGCCGCGGACAGCTCGCTCAGGCCCACCTCGCCGCCCGCGTCCGCCATCCGCTCGAGCAGGTCGAAGGCGCGCTCCAGGGACTGCACCCCGCCTGCGGCGGAGGGCTGCTTGGCGGAGTCGGTGGTGCTGGCGCTGGACGTCGGCACGGCGCGTTCCTTTCGGGACTGGCGGGAGAGCAGAAGCCTACCCGGCAGTCGGTTGACTCCCCGCTTGTACGTAGCTACGTTCTGCTTGTTGGAATTCTAATTCCGCTTTGTGGAAACGTCCAGAGTGGGTGTACCTGGCATGCCACCCCGAAGGGTGCCTCTTGACGGCGGACTGGCGGAAGTGAAGACTCCTTCAACAGAACGTTGAAGTCCGTTACATGGGTGTAAATCCCGTTTTCTGGACGTGCGATACGGCGGTATGGAGAGGGGTTCGGGTGTCCGACGCTGAACTGGTGCTGCGCTCGACGCGGGTGATCACTCCGGAGGGGACGCGGGCCGCCACGGTCACCGTGTCCGGCGGGAAGATCACGGCCGTCCTGCCGTACGACGCCGAGGTTCCGGCCACGGCCCGGCTGGAGGACGTCGGCGACCATGTGCTGCTCCCCGGCCTGGTCGACACTCATGTGCACGTCAACGACCCGGGCCGCACCGAGTGGGAGGGCTTCTGGACCGCCACCCGGGCGGCGGCGGCCGGCGGCATCACCACCCTGGTCGACATGCCGCTCAACTCCCTCCCGCCCACCACGACGGTCGAGCACCTGCGGATCAAGCAGGACGTGGCCCGGGACAAGGCGCACATCGACGTCGGCTTCTGGGGCGGTGCCCTGCCCGACAACGTCAAGGACCTGCGCCCGCTGCACGACGCCGGTGTCTTCGGCTTCAAGTGCTTCCTCTCCCCGTCCGGCGTGGACGAGTTCCCGCACCTCGACCAGGACCAGCTCGCCCAGTCCATGGCCGAGATCGCCGGGTTCGGCGGGCTGCTCATCGTGCACGCCGAGGACCCGCACCACCTGGAGAGCGCCCCGCAGCACGGCGGCCCGAGGTACGCCGACTTCCTCGCCTCCCGCCCGCGCGACGCCGAGGACACCGCCATCGCGAACCTCATCGCGCAGGCCCGGCGCCTGAACGCCCGCGTGCACGTGCTGCACCTGTCCTCCAGTGACGCCCTGCCGCTGATCCGCGCCGCCCGCGCCGAGGGAGTGCGGATCACGGTGGAGACCTGCCCGCACTACCTCACCCTGACCGCCGAGGAAGTACCCGACGGCGCCAGCGAGTTCAAGTGCTGCCCGCCGATCCGCGAGTCCGCCAACCAGGACCTGCTGTGGGAGGCGCTGGCCGACGGCACCATCGACTGCGTGGTCACCGACCACTCGCCGTCCACCGCCGACCTGAAGACCGACGACTTCGCCACCGCCTGGGGCGGCATCGCCGGCCTCCAGGTGAGCCTGCCGGCGGTGTGGACCGCGGCCCGCGAGCGCGGCCACACCCTGGAGGACGTCGTCCGCTGGATGTCCGCGCGGACCGCGGAGCTGGTCGGCCTGACCCAGAAGGGCGCCATCGAGGCCGGCCGCGACGCCGATTTCGCCGTCCTCGCCCCCGACGAGACCTTCACCGTCGACCCGGCCGGCCTCCAGCACCGCAACCGGGTCACCGCCTACGCCGGCAGGACCCTGTACGGCGTCGTCAAGTCCACCTGGCTGCGCGGCGAACGCATCGTCGCCGACGGCGAGTTCACCGAACCGAAGGGGACGCTGCTCAGCCGGACCCACTGAATCCCACCCATCGAGCCCCGAAAGGAAGAACTGATCACCGTGACGGCGACACCCAGCTTCACCGGCGACGCGAACCCCTACGGAGGCGGCGACCCGTACGCGGACTACCGCACCGCCGACTTCCCCTTCACCCAGTACGCCAACCTCGCCGACCGGCAGCTCGGCGCCGGTGTCATCGCCGCCAACGACGAGTTCTTCGCCCAGCGGGAGAACCTGCTGGTGCCCGAGCGGGCCGAGTTCGACCCCGAGCACTTCGGCCACAAGGGCAAGATCATGGACGGCTGGGAGACCCGCCGCCGCCGCGGTGTCTCCGCCGAGCACCCCTGGCCCACCGCCGAGGACCACGACTGGGCGCTGGTCCGCCTCGGCGCGCCCGGGGTGATCCGCGGCATCGTGATCGACACCGCCCACTTCCGCGGCAACTACCCGCAGGCCGTCTCCGTCGAGGGCGCCTGCGTACCCGGCTCGCCGTCGCCCGAGGAGCTGCTCGGCGACGACGTGAAGTGGACCACCCTCGTCCCGCGCACCCCGGTCGGCGGCCACGCGGCCAACGGCTTCGCGGTCGGTGCCGAGCAGCGCTTCACCCACCTGCGGATCAACCAGCACCCCGACGGCGGCATCGCCCGCCTGCGGGTGTACGGCGAGGTCGTCCCGGACCCCGAGTGGCTGGCGGCCCTCGGCACCTTCGACGTGGTCGCGCTGGAGAACGGCGGCCAGGTCGAGGACGCCTCCAACCTGTTCTACTCGCCGGCCACCAACACCATCCAGCCGGGCCGCTCGCGCAAGATGGACGACGGCTGGGAGACCCGCCGCCGCCGCGACCAGGGCAACGACTGGATCCGCTACCGGCTCGTGGCCCAGTCCGCCGTCCGCGCCGTCGAGATCGACACCGCCTACCTGAAGGGCAACAGCGCCGGCTGGGCGTCGGTGTCCGTCCGGGACGGCGAGGACGGCGAGTGGACCGAGGTCCTGCCGCGCACCCGGCTCCAGCCCGACACCAACCACCGCTTCGTCCTGCCCGAGGCGGCGGTCGGCACGCACGCGCGGATCGACATCTTCCCCGACGGCGGCATCTCCCGGCTGCGCCTGTTCGGCTCGCTGACCGAGCGCGGCGCGAGCGCCCTGGCCGCCCGCCACCAGGAGCTGGGCGGCTGATCCCGGCCCGCGGGCTCGCGTGGGGCGCCCCGGCCGGACAGCACCGGGGCGTTCCGCGCGTCACCCTTCCGGACCCGCGTACGGCGGGTCCGGAACTCTTCCGTCCGCCTGACGCGTTGTCCCTCACGTGACCCTTCAGCAAGAGATCGTCGGCAACGCCATGCAGATGGCGGTCGTCAACCTGCGTCCCGGCCAGACCGTGTACTGCGAGGCCGGGAAGTTCCTGTTCAAGACGGCGAACGTGACCATGGAGACCCGGCTGTCCGGCCCGTCGGGCGGCGGACAGCAGCAGGGCGGCTCCGGCGGCATGGGCGGGCTGCTGCGCCAGGCCATGGGCACCGCCATGCAGGTCGGGCAGCGCGTGCTCGCCGGTGAGTCGCTGGCCTTCCAGTACTTCACCGCCCAGGGCGGTGAGGGCACGGTCGGTTTCGCGGGCGTGCTCCCCGGGGAGATGCGGGCGCTGGAGCTGGACGGCACGCGCGCGTGGTTCGCCGAGAAGGACGCCTTCGTGGCCGCCGAGTCCAGCGTCGAGTTCGGCATCGCGTTCGCGGGCGGGCGCACCGGCATGAGCGGCGGCGAGGGCTTCGTCCTGGAGAAGTTCACCGGGCAGGGCACGGTGATCATCGCCGGCGCGGGCAACTTCATCGACCTGAACCCGGCGGACTTCGGCGGCCGCATCGAGGTCGACACGGGCTGTGTGGTCGCCTTCGAGGAGGGCATCCAGTACGGCGTCCAGCGTGTCGGCGGCCTCAACCGCCAGGGGATCATGAACGCCGTCTTCGGCGGCGAGGGTCTGTCCCTGGCCACCCTGGAGGGCAACGGCCGGGTGATCCTCCAGTCCCTCACCATCGAGGGCCTGGCCAACGCCCTGAAGAAGGCCCAGGGCGGCGACAAGCAGGGCCCGACCGGCGGATTGTTCTCCACCCACGCCGGCTGAACGGCGAGGGCCGGGGCCCGGCCACGGCGGGCCGGGCCCCGGGGTGTGGCGCCGTTCCTCGTGTCGGCCCCGTGGGGAGGGGCTCAGCAGCCGTAGTCGACCAGGTCGAACGAGGCGTAGTGGTCCGCCGTGTAGTAGTCCTCCCGGTACTTCTCACCGGTGACGATGCGCCGGGCACCGCGGGTGGAGGAGCCCGGGGTGATCACGGTGTACTCGTGGTAGTAGCCGGACGTGTGCCGGGGCAGGACGCCTTCCCGGTTCTGGAAGACGCTCCCGTCCTGGGAGTACGGGTACGGACCGCCCTGTCCGATCAGCTTCAGGGTGTCGTGGGCCTGGGCGGGCAGAGCGCCGTAGCAGACGCTGCCGACGGAGGCCGTCGCGGCGTCCGCAGGGCCGGCGGTGACGGTGCCGCCCACGAGGAGGGCGGACAGGAGGGCGGCTGCCGCACCGATGCGCGGGGCGCGTGGGGGGAATCTCATGCCCTCATGATGACGCGCGTAGACGATGGCATGTCAATGTCAATCACCGAGTGTTTCCCGGTACGTCCGGTGATTTTCCCGGGGGTTCACCCACGGCCGCTTCCGGCTGTCCGCCGCCGCGAACAGGGCGAGCGCCGGCACCACGAGGGCGACGCTCGCGTAGACCTCGTAGCCGTCGAGGAAGGAGCGCCGCACCAGGCCCACCCGCCGGCCGGTGAACTCGTGCACCAGGCCCATGACCCCCACCGTCAAGGCCCACGTCTCCCGCGTCCTCGCCAAGCTCGGCCTGGACAACCGGGTGCAGATCGCGCTGCTGGTCTACGACGCCGGGCCGCTGGACGACGAGGGCGACGAGGGGCTGTAGGGGACCGCCGGGGCCGCGGCGACGACGTGCGCCACTCCCGGCTCCGAGAGCCGGCCGCTCCCGGGCATGTCAGGACAACCGGACTTCACGACTTCCCGTCAACCGGGCACCGGACTACGCTCGGCCCCGTGCCGAAACCTGATGTGGACCCGACCGTGGCGCTCGGCCTCCGCGTGGACCGTAGCTCCCCGGTGCCGCTGTACTTCCAGCTCTCCCAGCAGCTGGAGTCCGCCATCGAGCACGGCGGTCTCACCCCCGGCAGCCTGCTGGGCAACGAGATCGAACTGGCCGCGCGGCTCGGGCTGTCCCGGCCGACCGTCCGCCAGGCCATCCAGGCGCTCGTCGACAAGGGGCTCCTCGTCCGGCGCCGGGGCGTGGGCACCCAGGTCGTGCACAGCAAGGTCAAGCGCCCGCTGGAGCTGAGCAGCCTCTACGACGACCTGGAGGCGGCCGGCCAGCGCCCCGCCACCCAGGTGCTGGTCAACACGGTCGTACCGGCTCCCGCCGAGGTCGCCGCCGCGCTCGGCGTCCCCGAGGGCGATGACGTGCACCGCGTCGAACGCATCCGCCTCGCCCACGGCGAACCCATGGCCTACCTGATCAACCACCTGCCCACGGGACTGCTCGACCTGGACGCCGGCCGGCTGGAGGCCACCGGCCTGTACCGGCTGATGCGGTCCGCCGGGATCACCCTGCACAGCGCCCGCCAGTCCATCGGCGCCCGGGGTGCCACCCCCGCCGAGGCCGAGCGGCTGGCCGAGCCCGCCGGGGCACCGCTGCTGACCATGCGGCGCACCACCTACGACGACACCGGACGCGCGGTGGAGCTGGGCGACCACACCTACCGCCCGAGCCGCTACTCCTTCGAGTTCCAGCTGCTGGTTCGGTCCTGACCGTGACCCGGCATTCGATGCGATGTCCGGACAAACGGACCGCTCTCCGGTCCCCGGTCGTGCCCCGCGCGGCCGGCATGTCCGATACTGAAGTGTTTGGGGCAGGTGAGATCGCCGCCGGGACGCGCCCACGGTGAGGTCGCCCGCCCCTTATGTACGTTTCGGAGCAGAGCAAGAGCGGCAAGAAGGGCACGGCCTCGTGGCACGGTTTCGGACCTGGGTAGGCATAGCGCTGGCGGGGGCACTCTCCGTGTCCCTCGCGGCGTGCAGCAGCACCGGAGGAAAGCGGGCGGAGGACGCGCGCAAGGCCGCCGCCGCCCAGGGCAGGGCGGCGGTGAACACCCCGCGCTGGACCTTCGCCATGATCACCCACTCGGGGGACGGCGACACCTTCTGGGACATCGTCCAGAGCGGCGCCAAGCAGGCCGCCGTCAAGGACAACATCAACTTCCTGTACTCCCACGACGACGAGGCCCAGCAGCAGGCCCAGCTGGTGGACGCGGCCGTGGACAAGAAGGTCGACGGCATCATCGTCACCCTCGCCAAGCCGGACGCCATGAAGGCCGCCGTGGCCCGCGCCGAGAAGGCCGGCATCCCGGTGATCACGGTGAACTCCGGCTCCGAGGAGTCCAAGGCCTTCGGCGCCCTCACCCACATCGGCCAGGACGAGACCATCGCCGGCGAGGCCGTCGGCGACGAGCTGAACAAGCGCGGCAGGAAGAAGGCCCTGTGCGTGCTGCACGAGCAGGGCAACGTCGGCCACGAGCAGCGCTGCGACGGCGTCGCCAAGACCTTCCGCGGCAAGCTGAGCAAGCTCTACGTCAACGGCACCAACATGCCCGACGTGCAGTCCGCCATCGGGGCCAAGCTCCAGGCGGACAGGTCCATCGACTCCGTCGTCACCCTCGGCGCGCCCTTCGCCGACACCGCCGTGAAGGCCAGGACCGACGCGGGCAGCAAGGCCGAGATCGACACCTTCGACCTCAACCCCAAGGTCGCGGCGGCGCTCAAGGACGGCACCCTCGGCTTCGCCGTGGACCAGCAGCCGTACCTCCAGGGCTACGAGGCCGTGGACCTGCTGTGGCTGTACAAGTACAACGCTGATGCCCTCGGCGGCGGCAAGCCGGTGCTGACCGGCCCGCAGATCGTCACCAAGGACCAGGCCGCCGAGCTGGCCGAGTACACCGATCGGGGTACCCGATGAGCACGGTCACCGATCCCGAGCCGCTCGACGAAAGGCTGCTGCCCACCTCCCCGGTGCGCAAGCTGCTCGCCCGCCCGGAGCTGGGCTCGGTCGTCGGCGCCCTGGCCGTCTTCGTCTTCTTCGCCTTCGTCGCCGACGGCTTCCTGCGCGCCACCAGCCTCAGCACGGTGCTGTACGCCTCGTCGACCATCGGCATCATGGCCGTACCCGTCGCGCTGCTGATGATCGGCGGCGAGTTCGACCTCTCGGCGGGCGTGATGGTGACGTCGTCCGCGCTGATCTCCTCGATGTCCAGCTACCAGCTGACGGCGAACACCTGGGTCGGTGTCGGCGTGTCGCTGCTGGTCACCCTGGCCGTCGGCGCCTTCAACGGCTTCATGCTCACCCGCACCAAGCTGCCCAGCTTCATCATCACGCTGGGCACCTTCCTGATGCTGACCGGCATGAACCTCGGCTTCACCAAGCTGATCGACGGCACCGTGTCCACCAAGACCATCGGCGACATGGAGGGCTTCTCCAGCGCCCGCGCCGTCTTCGCCTCCACATTCACCGTCGGCGGCGTCGACGTGAAGGTCACCATCCTGTGGTGGTTCGCCCTGGTCGCCCTCGCCTCCTGGATCCTGCTGCGCACCCGCACCGGCAACTGGATCTTCGCCGTCGGCGGCAACGAGGACGCGGCCCGCGCGGTCGGCGTCCCCGTCGCCCGCACCAAGATCGGCCTCTACATGGGGGTGGCGTTCGGCGCCTGGATCTCCGGCCAGCACCTGCTCTTCTCCTTCGACGCCGTCCAGTCCGGCGAGGGCGTCGGCAACGAACTGATCTACATCATCGCGGCCGTCATCGGCGGCTGCCTGATCACCGGCGGCTACGGCAGCGCGGTCGGCTCGGCCGTGGGCGCCCTGCTGTTCGGCATGACCAGCAAGGGCATCGTCTTCGCCGAGTGGAACCCCGACTGGTTCAAGTTCTTCCTCGGAGCGATGCTGCTCCTCGCGACCCTGCTCAACGCCTGGGTCCGCAAGCGCGCGGAGGCGACCGCATGACCCTCGTCGAGCTGACCGACGTCAGCAAGCACTACGGCACCGTCCGCGCCCTGGAGGGCGTCTCCCTGGAGGTCCACGCGGGGGAGATCACCTGCGTCCTCGGCGACAACGGGGCGGGCAAGTCCACCTTGATCAAGATGATCGCGGGCCTGCACCGCCACGACGGCGGCACCGTGCGCATCGAGGGCGAGGAGACCAGCCTCTCCTCCCCGCGCGAGGCCCTGGACCGGGGCATCGCCACGGTCTACCAGGACCTGGCCGTCGTCCCCCTGATGCCGGTCTGGCGCAACTTCTTCCTCGGCTCCGAGCCCCGCAAGGGCGCCGGTCCCTTCAAGCGCCTGGACATCGGCCTGATGCGCCGCACCACCCGCGAGGCGCTGCTGCGCATGGGCATCGACCTCAGGGACGTCGACCAGCCCATCGGCACCCTCTCCGGCGGCGAACGCCAGTGCGTGGCCATCGCCCGCGCGGTGCACTTCGGCGCGAAGGTCCTCGTCCTGGACGAGCCGACCGCCGCCCTGGGCGTCAAGCAGTCCGGTGTGGTCCTGAAGTATGTGGCCGCCGCACGCGATGAGGGCCTGGGTGTTGTTCTGATCACCCACAATCCGCATCACGCGTATCTCGTGGGAGACCGATTCGTGCTCCTGAGGAGGGGCACGATGGTGGGAAATTACACACGGGACGAGATCACCCTGGACGAGCTGACGCGGCAGATGGCCGGCGGCTCCGACCTCGAAGCCCTGCGCCACGAACTGCAACGAGACTGAGACCGGACCGAAGGGACGCGCGCCCCCTCCCGCCCCGACCCGCACCCCACTCGGCGTGAGCGTGCGGCAGAATCGACCAACGATGAGCACCTACCGCGACCTCACCGCCCCCATCGGCTCCCGCCGAGCCCCCGTCCTGCGCACCGTCGGCACCAGGGAGCGCCGGTCCCACCTGACCGCCCCCCGCGTGCCCACGGTCGGCATCGACATCGGCGGCACCAAGGTCATGGCGGGCGTCGTGGACGCCGACGGCAACATCCTGGAGAAGCTCCGCACGGAGACCCCGGACAAGTCCAAGAGCCCGAAGGTCGTCGAGGACACCATCGTCGAGCTGGTCCTGGACCTGTCCGACCGGCACGACGTGCACGCGGTCGGCATCGGTGCCGCCGGCTGGGTCGACGCCGACCGCAACCGCGTCCTGTTCGCCCCCCACCTGTCCTGGCGCAACGAACCCCTGCGCGACCGCATCGCCGGCCGCCTCGCCGTGCCGGTCCTGGTGGACAACGACGCCAACACCGCCGCCTGGGCGGAGTGGCGCTTCGGCGCCGGCCACGGCGAGGACCACCTCGTGATGATCACCCTCGGCACCGGCATCGGCGGCGCCATCCTGGAGGACGGCCAGGTCAAGCGCGGCAAGTTCGGCGTCGCCGGCGAGTTCGGCCACATGCAGGTCGTGCCCGGCGGCCACCGCTGCCCGTGCGGCAACCGCGGCTGCTGGGAGCAGTACAGCTCCGGCAACGCGCTCGTCCGCGAGGCCAAGGAGCTGGCCGCCGCCGACTCCCCGGTGGCCTACGGCATCATCGAGCACGTCAAGGGCAACATCGACGACATCACCGGCCCGATGATCACCGAGCTGGCCCGCGAGGGCGACGCGATGTGCGTGGAACTGCTCCAGGACATCGGCCAGTGGCTCGGCGTCGGCATCGCCAACCTGGCGGCGGCCCTCGACCCGTCCTGCTTCGTCATCGGCGGCGGCGTCTCGGCCGCCGACGACCTGCTCATCGGACCGGCCCGGGACGCCTTCAAGCGCCACCTCACCGGCCGCGGCTACCGCCCCGAGGCCCGCATCACCCGCGCCCAGCTCGGCCCCGAGGCGGGCATGGTGGGCGCCGCCGACCTCGCCCGGCTGGTCGCCCGCCGGTTCCGCCGGGCCAAGCGGCGCCGGGTGGAGCGCTACGAACGCTACGAGCGCTACGCCCAGGCCCGCCGCCCCCGGGACACCGCATGACGCCCTCCCTGCCCCACCAGGGAGGCCCGCCACCACAGCCGGACCGGCCCGCCGAGGACCCCCGGCACCGGGCCCGGCGCCGGGCCCTCACCCTGCTGATCATCGTCCTGCTCATCGGCGTACCGGCCGGCTACCTGGTGATCTCCGCCAACCAGAGCCGCGACAGCGGCAAGGACAAGGAGGCCAAGTACTCCGCGACCGGCCTCACCGCCGGCTGGCCGTCCAAGGTGCAGCGCCGCCTCTACCAGGTGTCCGTCCCGCACCCCGCCGACAAGGTCGCCTACTACGAGACGAACAACTGGAAGACCAGCCGCCTCTACGTCCAGTTCCGCACCAACCCGGCCGGTCTCGACAGCTTCCTGGGGACCATGGGCGTACGCCGGGAGCAGCTGCGCGAGGACGACATCACCATCGGCGACCGCGACCGCGAGGTCAGCGGCTGGACCTTCACCGGCACCGGCCCCTGGTGGGGGCTGACCCACGCGCAGAAGAACCCCGCACCCACCCAGGACGTGGTCGTCAACCTGTCCGACCCCCAGCTCCCGATGGTGTACGTCGTCTCCCGCACGGTCCCCTGACCAGCGGCCCGACCGGACCCCGGACCCGATTGTCAGAGCCCGCCCGTAGAGTCGAGGACGACTGGCGCGACACACGGACGGGAGGTGGCAGGACGGATGACGGACGGCACGGCGGCGGTGGCCGAGCGCACGGAGGGTTCCCCCGGGCCGGACCCCGGGCACCCGGCCTGGGTGCGCCTCGCCTGCGTCTATCTGCCCGCGCCCCTGCCCCGCGACGGCCGCCTCGCCTTCTGGGACCCCGCCGGCGGCCCGCTGCCCCCGGCACCCGGGGCCGGCACCGAGGAGCTGACGGTCGTCCGCCGCCACGGCGCGGGGGTGCGCCGGCGCCGGGTGCCCGCGCTCACCCTGCCGCTCGCCCGGGCCCTGCCGCTGCTGGTGCGCGCCCGCCGCGACCCGGCCGCCCACCCGGCCACCGCCTGCTGGGGCGCCGCCGCCCTGCACGCGCTGCGGCTCGTCGCCCGCGGCCGGCTGCTGCCCGGCCTGACCCCCGCCGGGCACGACGCCTGGCGGGCCGGCCCGCTCGAGCCCGACGACCTCGCCCACCTGCGCGCCATCGCCGCCGCCCTGCCCCCCGAGGGACACGCGGTTCCCCTCCCCGGCCCCGGCGCGCTGCTGCTGCCCCAGCCCGAGGCCCTCGTCCGCTCCTTCCTCGACGCGGTCGCCGACACCCTGCCGCGCACCCCCGCCGCCCCGCACGCCTCCGGCCGGCCCTTCGCCGCCCAGGCCCCCCAGAGCCTGCCCGCCGCCCAGGAGTGGGCGGCCGAGGTCGCCGCCGGGATGGACGCGGGCGTCCGCGTCTCACTGCGCCTGGACCTGTCGGCGTACGACGTCTTCGACGCCGGCGCGGGCGACGGCACCCGCGCCGCCGGAGCCGCCGTCGTGCAGGTCCACAGCCTCGCCGACCCCACCCTGGTCGCCGACGCGGCGGCCCTGTGGGCGGGGGAGGCCGACCCCGCGTTCGGGCCCCGCGCGCGCGTGGACGCCGCCCTCGCCGTCCGGCGCGCCGCCCGGGTGTGGCCGCCGCTGGACCGCCTCGCCGAGCAGGACGTGCCCGACGTCCTCGCCCTGTCCGAGGAGGAGCTGACCGACCTGCTCGGCGTCGCGGCGAGCCGGCTGGCCGCCGCCGGGGTCGCCGTGCACTGGCCCCGCGACCTCGCCCGCGACCTGACCGCCACCGCGGTCGTCCGCCCCGCCCCCGGCTCCGCCACCGACGGCACCGGCTTCTTCGACAGCGCGGAGCTGCTCGGCTTCCGCTGGCAGCTCGCACTCGGCGGCGAACCGCTCGACGAGGCCGAGATGGACGCCCTCGCCGAGGCCCACCGCCCGGTCGTACGGCTCCGGGACCGCTGGGTACTGGTCGACCCCGCGCTGGTCCGCAAGGCCCGCAAGCGGGAACTGGGCCTGCTGGACCCGGTCGACGCGCTCTCGGCCGCCCTCACCGGCACCGCCGAGGTGGACGGCGAGACCGTCGAGGCCGTCCCCGTCGGCGCGCTGGCCACCCTCCGCGACCGGCTCACCGCCGGCCTGACCCCCGCCACCGCGCCCCCCGGCCTGAACGCCACCCTGCGCGACTACCAACTGCGCGGGCTGGCCTGGCTCGACCTGATGACCTCCCTCGGCCTCGGCGGCTGCCTCGCCGACGACATGGGCCTCGGCAAGACCGTCACCCTCATCGCCCTGCACCTGGAACGGGCCCGCCCCGAACCGACCCTCGTCGTCTGCCCGGCCTCCCTCCTCGGCAACTGGCAGCGCGAGATCACCCGGTTCGCCCCCGGCGTCCCGGTCCGCCGCTTCCACGGCCAGGACCGCACCCTGGACGGCGTCGAGGGCGGCTTCGTCCTCACCACGTACGGCACGATGCGCTCCGCCGCCGCCCACCTCGCCGGACGGCCCTGGGGCATGGTCGTCGCCGACGAGGCGCAGCACGTGAAGAACCCGTACTCGGCCACCGCCAAGGCGCTGCGCACCATCCCCGCGCCCGCGCGCGTGGCGCTCACCGGCACCCCGGTGGAGAACAACCTCTCCGAACTGTGGGCCCTGCTCGACTGGACCACCCCCGGACTGCTCGGCCCGCTGAAGTCCTTCCGCGCCCGGCACGCCCGCGCGGTGGAGAGCGGCGAGGACACGGAGGCGGCCGAGCGCCTGTCCCGGCTGGTCCGTCCCTTCCTGCTGCGCCGCAAGAAGTCCGACCCGGGCATCGTGCCGGAGCTGCCGCCCAAGACCGAGACGGACCACCCGGTGCCGCTCACCCGGGAACAGGCCGCGCTGTACGAGGCGGTGGTGCGCGAGTCGATGCTGGCCATCGAGACGGCCGAGGGCATGGCACGGCGGGGCCTGGTGCTCAAGCTGCTCGGCGCGCTGAAGCAGATCTGCGACCACCCGGCGCTGTATCTGAAGGAGCGGCCGGACCCGGAGCGCCTGGCCGCCCGCTCCGGCAAGCTCGCCCTGCTCGACGAACTGCTGGACACCCTGCTCGCCGAGGACGGCTCGGCGCTCGTCTTCACCCAGTACGTCGGCATGGCCCGGCTGCTCACCGCCCATCTGTCCGCCCGCGCGGTCCCGGTCGACCTGCTGCACGGCGGCACGCCGGTGCCGGAGCGCGAGCGCATGGTCGACCGCTTCCAGAGCGGTGAGACCCCGGTCCTCGTGCTGTCCCTGAAGGCCGCCGGCACCGGCCTGAACCTCACCCGCGCGGGCCATGTCGTCCACTTCGACCGCTGGTGGAACCCGGCGGTCGAGGAACAGGCCACCGACCGCGCCTACCGCATCGGCCAGACCCAGCCCGTCCAGGTCCACCGCCTGGTCACCGAGGGCACGGTGGAGGACCGTATCGCCGAGATGCTCGCCGCGAAGCGTGCCCTGGCCGATGCCGTCCTCGGCTCCGGCGAGGCGGCCCTGACCGAGCTGACGGACCGCGAACTGTCCGACCTCGTCTCCCTGCGGAGGACGTCATGACGCCGCCCGGCCGTCCCCACCCCGCCGACGCGGCCCGCCGCGCCCTCCGCGAGGCCCGGCAACGGGCGACGACCGAGCGGGAGGGCGGCACTCCGGGACCGGCCGAGGGGGCGGGCGCGGAGTCGGAGGCGGCTCGGAGTTCCGCCGAGGGACCGGTCGCGGACATCGGCGACGAGGTGCCGGACGCGGCCGGCGGGGACCGCGCGGTGCCGGGTCCGGCGGATGCCGGCCCGGAGAGCGCCGGTCCCGTGCGCGCGGAGGCGCCGGAGGGCGGCGCCCCGGTGCGGGAGGCCGGGCCGGACGACGCGCGCGCCGGTGCGCGTGCCGGGGATGCCGTCGGCCGGCGACCCGGTGATGTCGCCCGGGAGGCGCTGCGGGCGGCGCGGCGGGAGGCGGCGCGCACGGAGGCCGCGGAGGCCGGCGGGGCGCGGCGCGGGCGGCGGGGGTCCGCGCCGGCCCGGTCCGCCGCGCCGGGCACCTCGTCCCGGTCCGGGGAGGAGGCCGGCGGCGCCCGGGCCAAGGCCGTACAGGACATGCGGCATTACCTGGCGACCGCCTTCCGGATGCCCGCGTGGTCCGAGGCCGACACCGCGGACGGCGAGCCGGAGGACACCGCGCCCGCGGCCACGCCCCCCGCCCAGCCGGCTCCGGTGACGCCGGCCCCGGTGACGCCGGCCCCGGTGACGCCGGCCCCGGTGACGCCGGACCCGGCGGAAACCGGCGCGCCGGAAACCGCTCCGGCGGCGTCGCACTTCGGAGCCGGGACCATGGGCACCCCGCACCGCGACGGTGAACTGCGCCGTACCTTCCCGGCGTTCCCCGCCCGGGAGGGCGGAGGTGCCGGGGAACCGTTCGCCGGGACCTGGTGGGGCAACGCCTGGGTCCGTGCGCTGGAGCGGGGCGCGCTGGACGCCAAGCGGCTGACGCGGGGCCGGGGGTACGCCGACCAGGGCCAGGTGGACGCCATCACCGTCACACCGGGACTGGCACTGGCGTACGTGCGGGGCAGCCGGCCCCGGCCGTACCGGGTGCAGGTGCGGGTGCGGACCCTGGAGGACGCGGACTGGGAGCGGTTCCTGGACGCCGCGGCCGACCGGCCGGGCCATATCGCCGCGCTGCTCGACAAGGAGCTGCCCCAGTCGCTGGCCGACTGCGGTGTGCCGCTGCTGCCCGGCCCCGGGGACCTCGTACCGCGCTGCAGCTGCCCCGACTCCGGTCACCCCTGCAAGCACGCCGCCGCACTCTGCTACCAGACGGCCCGTCTGCTCGACGCCGACCCCTTCGTGCTCCTCCTGCTGCGCGGCCGGGGTGAGAAGGAACTGCTCGACACGCTGTCCCGGCGCAGTGCCGCCCGCGCGGCCCGCGCCGCGCGCGAACGGCAGCCGCGGACCCTGCCGGGGGTACGGGCCGCCGAGGTCCTGGCGAGCCGTCAGCCACCGCCGCCGCCCCCGCCGTTGCCGGTGCCGCCGCACCCCGGGCAGCCTCCCGTGTACCCCTCGGCGCCGGGCGGCCCGGACCCGTTCGCGCTGGACCAGCTGGCGACCGACGCCGCCGCCCGTGCCCACGCGCTGCTCGCCACCGGGCGCGATCCGGTCGGCGGACTGTCCCTGTGGCAGGACGCGGTGCGTCTCGCCGCGGCCCGCCCGGGTTCCGGGCTGACCGCGGCCACCCGCGCGCTGTACGCCACGCTGGCCGACGCCGCCGGCCGTACCCCGGCCGACCTCGCCCGTGCGGTCGCCGCCTGGCGGCAGGGCGGGGAGGCGGGGCTGGCCGTCCTGGAGGAGCCGTGGGACCCGCCGGCCGGGCGTTTCGACCGGGCCCGTCCGCTGCTGCTCGCCGCCGACCTGCCGGCGTTCCGCCCCTGGCGCAACCGCCTCACCCATCCGCGCGGCCACGTCCAGCTGCGACTGGGCCGTGACGGGCTGTGGTACGCCTACGAGTCGGAGCCCGGCCGCGAGGACTGGTGGCCCCGGGGCACCCCGGACTCCGACCCGGTGGGCGCCCTGACCGGCCTCGGCATACCCGACGACCTGTAACCCCGGCCGCCGCCGGCGTCCGCATCTGCCACCGCGGCGCCGCGTCCCGGCCACGGCCGGGGAAGCCCGCGTACCGGCTCCCCTGCCGGACCGCCGGAGCAGGCGGACCCCACGCACCGGCACCCGCCGCCGCGTCGGCCGCCGTGGGGCTGCCGGCGCGTGCGGCGCGCGCCACCGGTGAACCGTGACGGCGACGCCCCGCCGGTGGGCGGTCGTCCGCACGGGAACGCCCTCGTCGGCGAGGTCCCCGCGGCCCTAATCCACCTCGGGCGGCACGCGGGTGGCCTGGTGGTAGTACATCCGCCAGCCCGTGGCGTCGTCCCTCTTGCGCCAGATCGAACTGTGCCTGGTCCTGCGTTCACCGAGCAGGGTCTCGAAGGTCAGATGCACCAGGCCCGGGGCGAGCCGCACTCCCGAGATCTCCGAGGGCTCGTAGCGGGGACCGTCCGCCGAACTGCCCGGATGATCGGGCAGTTCGGCGAGCATGGCCGCATGGGTCCACCTCCGCCCCGACCCGCCGACCTCGACGAACTCCGGGTCGAGAAGCCGGGCGGCGCGTTCCCGGGAAGCGCGGACACACGGGTCCATGAGCTGCAGCTCGCCCGCGATCGCCTGGCTCACCTCGTCCGTGGCCTCATCCATGGCCCTATCCTCGCCGGACCCACGGCTCCCGCCGCAACCGATTTCGCCCCACCGGTGCGCCTCCTCGCCCGGGAACCGGCGAACTCCCTTCTCGGAACGCATAGTTCGATCATCCCGAACTGTCGAACTGTCTGCTAGGGTCATGCACATGCGACCGCTACCCGAGCCCGCACCCGAGTCGATGACGCTGGCCTCCGTGTTGTACGCGCTCGGCGATCCGGTGCGCCTGGAACTGGTGCGGCGGACCTGCGCCGACCCCGGGCGGACCTGTGCCGTCGAGGACCTGGGAGTGCCGAAGTCGACGCTGACCAGTCACTGGCGGATCCTGCGCGAAGCCGGAGTCGTCAGGATGGCCGTGGACGGCCGGTACCGGCGCATCTGGCTGCGCACCGACGAACTGCGGGAACGATTCCCGGAGTTGCTGGACGTGATCCTGCGGCTGTGTGCCGAGGAATCGCCGCGGGGCGCCCTGACGTAGCGCAAGAGATCAGCAGCGGGAAAAGTGGAGAAGGGGACGCCTCGTGTCCGTAGAAGCTCGGTCCAACCGTGCGGTGGTGCTCGCCATGAGCTGCGCGGGGCAGTTCATGGTGCTGCTCGACAGCACCATCGTGGGTGTGGCGCTCCCCGACATGCAACAGCGCCTGCACACCGAGTTGTCCGGCCTCCAGTGGATCGTGGACGCGTACGTCCTGCTGGTCGCCATGCTGCTGCTGACCGGCGGTGTCTTCGCCGACCGGTTCGGCCGCAAACGGGTGTACCTCTCCGGCACGGTGGTCTTCACCCTCGCCTCGCTGCTGTGCGCCGTCGCCCCCTCGCTGGGCTGGCTGGTGTTCGGCCGGGTCCTCCAGGGCATCGGGGCGGCCGCGCTGAGCCCCGGCTCGCTGGCTCTGCTGGCCGCCGCCTATCCCGTTCCGCACGAGCGGGTCAAGGCGATCGGCCTGTGGGCGGGCATCAGCGGCATCGGCCTGGCCGCGGGACCGCTGGCCGGCGGCATCCTCGTGGACGCCTTCGACTGGCGCGCCATCTTCCTGGTCAACCTGCCCATCGGGGCGGCCCTGCTGCTCGCCGCGCTGCCCACCCTGACCGAGTCCCGCAACCCCGCCGCGCCGGCCATCGACGTCCCGGGCACCCTCCTGTCCATCCTGGGTGTCGGCGCCCTGACGTACGGGCTGATCGAGGGCGGGACCAAGGGCTGGACCTCACCGGTCATCCTGGGCAGCTTCGCCGCCGCCGCGGTGATCACCGCCGCGTTCGTCGCCGTGGAGGCACGCCGGCGCGCGCCCATGATGCCGCTGCGGCTGTTCCGCGGCCGGCTGTTCACGGTGTCCAACACGGCCATGCTCATGGTCGGCTTCTCGCTCATGGGCTCGGTGTTCTTCTTCTCCCAGTTCTTCGTCGCCGTGCAGGGCAGCTCGATCCTCGGCTCCGGCCTGAAGACCCTGCCCATCTCGCTCGGCATGGCGCTGGTCAGCCCCTTCGCGGGCCGGCTGGCCGCGCGGTACGGCTTCCGGGTCGTGGTCACCACCGGTCTGGCGGTGGCCGGAGCGGGGCTGCTGGCCCTGGGCTTCGTGCACGCGGACACCCCCTACGGAAACATCTGGTGGCGTCTCGCGGTCAGCGGCATCGGCTTCGCCCTCGCCATGTCGCCGCTGACCGGCGCCGCCATCCAGGGCGTCGGCCCGCAGGAGGGCGGACTCGCCTCGGGCATCAGCAGCACGGCCCGGCAGATCGGCGCGGTGCTCGGCGTGGCCGTGCTCGGCGCCATCGTGCTCGGCCGGCAGTCCTCGGGCGCGTCCTTCGAAGCCGGTCTCGACAGCGCCTTCGTCACCGCCGGCGTCGCCACCTGGGTCACCGCGGTCTTCACCGGCCTCTGGCTGGTCAAGTCCCGGCCCGAGCGGACCGCCGCCCCGGAGCCGCGCCCCCGGGCACGGACGACCGACTGACCGCGGCGGAGCCCCCGCGCGTCCGACCGCGTGATCCACGGATCATAGAGTGGGGCCATGGCGAGTGAATTCAGCGATGCCTTCCTGCGCGAGGCCGAGCGGCACGCCGCATGGGGCGCCGTCCAGTTGGAGACCCTGACCGCGTTCCTGCCCGAGGGGCCCTGGACCGCCGACCTGGAGGCCTGCCGCTACCGGCAGGGAGAGCTGGACCTGCGCGTGGGTGTGCTGGGGACGTACGACACCGCGGAGCGGTCCTGGATGTGGGGCTGGGCCAACCCGGGGCTGCGGGACACCCCGGTGGTCTCCCGGGCCGCCGCCGTCGAATGGTACGGACGGGCGCACGGCATCACCGAACTGACCGAGGAGGTCCTGGACCTGTCCGGGTTCCCGGACCCGCGCCGGGCCGCCGAGACGCTCGCCTTCACCGGCATGGGGGTGGCCGGGGCCCCCGGCTACATCGGCGCCCCGGCGGGACCGGCCACTCAGGTGTACTTCCTGCCCGACGACCCCCAGGTGCCGCGCGCCGGCCTGGACCCGGTCGCCCTGCCGCGGACGCTGCTGACCGGCGCCCGGCTGATCGGGCACTCGGCCCGGGACGTCGTCAGCGGATACTTCGACCACCACGGGGTCCCGCACCGTACGGACGACGACCGGATCGTCGCCGGACTGCCCGGCGGCAGCGCGGTCGAGGTCACCTTCGACGCGGCCGGCCGGATCGCGGGAGTGGAGGCCGGGATCCTCCCCTGAGCCGGGCGGATCGGGGAAGTACCAGCGCTCGGACTCTCCCGTCAGGACGGCCAGGAGGAAGGGGGCGCACCGGGTGGCGTGGTGCTCCCCCTCGGGGGCGCGCCCCTCGTTGAACAGCACCGTCCGCTCGTGCAGGTCCCGCCCCGGTCCGGCGAGCCGGCAGAGCATCGCTCCGCTGCCCTCGATGCAGGCCCAGGGCGGCACCCGCGTACCCGGCCGGTCGGGTTCCGCCGGCTTCGGCTCGTTCCGCCACAGCAGGGCGAGCACCTCCTCCCGCTCCGCGGACTGGGGAATGGTCTCACCGCGCTGGTCGACCGCGTTCCCTGATCTGGTCCCCGATCGTCCGCATGACCGGCGAACCGGCGAACCGGCGAACCGGCGGTCCCGGTCGGAGCCGCCGATCTGCGCGCCGAGCAGGTGGGTCTTGCGGAGGGCACCGCTCCCGACCGGGCCTGCCCCGCCCCGGCCGGAGGGCATCGCTCCCGACCGGAGGGCACCGCTCCCGGTCGGGCGGCCGCTCAGTGGTTGAACGTCAGGCGCGGTACCGCGTTGCGGGCCAGGGTGTGGGCCTGGTCGGGCCACCAGGCGCCGGCGGGCGGGTCGACGATGCCGTACTCGGGATCGATCGTGCCGCCGGTGCCGCGCGTGCAGCTGCCGTCGGACTCACCGGGGATCTTGACCCACAGGTAGGCGTCGGCGAGCGGGACGCCGGTGTCTGCGGTGGGACGCGGGCCGAGCCCACGGCCGGGCGCGTTGCACCAGGACTCCGGGTCGCCGCTGTACTTGCCCGGCTCCGGCGTCCAGGCACCGCGGCCGTTGCGGCTGGTGTCGATGACGAAGTGGCTCAGCTCGCCGGCCGGCGGTGTTCCCGCGTTCTGGTCGTACCAGGCGTCGGTCCACCGCCAGGTGGAAGGGTCGGTGGACGAGACACTGCCGCCGGGGGTGCCGTCGTTGGGGGCGGCGGACGAGTAGTACTGGCTGGCGCACCAGTCGGCGTGGCCGCGCGCCCACTCGGGGCCCTCGGTGGCGAACCACATGCACTTGGCCACCCAGGTGCCGTACCGGGCGTTGTGCTCGGTGGGGTGCATGTTGGACACGTTCAGCGAGAAGCCGTCGCCCTGGCGGACCCCGGCGTCCAGCAGCCGCTGGGCGATGTCGCCGACGGCCCGCCACTGGACGTTGCCGGCGTCCAGGTAGACGGCGGTGTGCGGCCTGGCCTTCAGGGTCTTGACGGCGTAGGCGAGGTCGGCGATGCGCGTGGCCGTGAGTTCACCGGTCGGGTCGGTGTCCGGTCCGCAGTCCCGGGGGAGCAGGGCCAGGCCGTCGGGTTCCACGACGACCACCGCGCCGCGGTCGCCGATCCCGGCGGCGAAGGCGTCGATCCACTGCCGGTAGGCGGCGGAGGAGGCGGCCCCGCCGCTGGAGTACTGGGAGCAGTCCCGGCCCGGGACGTTGTACGCGACCAGCACGGGAGTGCGGTGCACGGCCCCGGCCCGGCGGACCAGCTTGCCCACCTTGCCCCGCACCTCCTCGGGCGTGCCCTCGGTGAACCACGTGGCCTGCGGCCGGCTGGCGACCTTGGCCATGTTCGCGGCGTTCTCCAGGTCGCCGTTGCGGAAGTCCGCGAGGGCCTGCTCGGCGGCCTTGCTGTGCGGGTCGACGTAGAACCTCGTGGCGGGGCTGACCTCGCCCCGCGCCGGCGCGGCCTCCGCCCCGGTGGTGGTGAGCGCCGCGCAGGCGGCGAGGGCGGCGACGACGGCGGCCGTGCCGCGTCTGAGGCTGCGTACTGTCATGAACTGCTCCTGGTCGGTGGGTGGATGGAGCGATGGGCGGGTGGAGCAAAGGGGCGGGTGGAATGGGCGGAGGGCCCCCGCACCCGTGACCGGGCCGGGGGCCAGGGGAGCGGATCAGTAGCCGTAGATCATCTTGTAGGCGACCTCGGGGAGGAACTGCCCGGCCGAAGATCCGCTTCCGACGCCGCAGTTGCCGTCGGACTCGCCCGGAGTCTTGATCCACAGCAGCATCTCGGCGCCTCCGCCGAGCCGGGTCGGGGTGCCGATGCGGCGGCCCGAGGGGTTGCACCACTGGCCGTTGGAGCCGTTGCCGTTGCGGCTGGTGTCCACGACGAACGGCTTGGTGTAGCCGTAGCGGCGGCTGAGTTCGCTGTTGACGGCGTTGCCGTAGGCGGTGTTCTCGGCCGTGGTGAAGTAGTTGGAGATGTTGAGCGAGAAGCCGTGGGCCTGACGGAGGCCGGCGGCGTCCAGGCGCTGGGCCATGGTCGCCGCACTCGCCCAGCCGGGGTTGCCGGCGTCCAGGTAGACCCAGGTGTTGGGGGCCTGGCGGCTGAACTGGGCGAGGGCGCCGGTGAGCATGGACTGGCGTTCGGCGATCTGCGTCTGCGTCATGCAGCCGTAGTCCCCGAGCGAGTCCGGTTCCAGGAGCACCACGGCCGGGCGGTTCGCGATACCGCCGGCGAACTGGGCGATCCAGGTCGCGTAGGCGGACGCCGAGGAGGCTCCGCCGGCGGAGTGCCCGCCGCAGTAGTCGCGGTTGTAGATGTTGTAGGCGACGAGGAGGGGCAGTTTGTCCTGGGCGTCCGCGGCCCCCGCGTACGCCCCCGTGGCGGTGCCGATGCTGCCGCTCCAGGAGCCGAACCAGCGGGCCATCGGGGTGCTGGCGATCGCGGAGTTGATCGCGGAGGCCCGGCCGTCGCCGGGGTTGGCGGCCACCCACCGTTTCGCGCTGGAGTCGGGGTCCGTGTAGAACCCGCTCGTCATGGTGGTCGGGTCGGCCGCGTGCGCGGACGGGGCGACGGCGAACGCCAGCGGCAGAGCGAACAGGCCTGCCACCAGGGCGCGGATCCTACGGCGCATGACGGTACCTCGGTTTCCTGGCAGAAGGGCGCGCACGCCCTCGTCCCGGGCGTGCGTCGCGCTGAGGAGGTGCGGTGGTACGACGCGGAGGTGCACTGGTACGACGCCCCGTTGGGAGCGCTCCCATTGGAAGCGGTCCCATAGCGCCATGCGGCCTACGGGGTGTGGTGTGTCATCGTGTGGCGGGCTGCCGGAGCTGTCAAGAGCAGCCGCGCGTACCGCAGTTCACAGCCGTTCCCGGCCCTTCACGGGACGCGTCGCAGGCTCTAGAGTCCGTGAACTGGAAGCGCTCCCAGTCCCGTCCGGCGCTTCCGGCCCCCGGGCCGGAGGCCTCCGCACCGAAAGGCTCGCAGGTTGATGGCAGCAGCCGCGCCGCGTCGGCAGCCGACGCTCGACGAGGTGGCCGAACGCGCCGGTGTCTCCCGCTCCGTGGCCTCCCGCGCGCTCAACAACGCCCCGCACGTCAGCCGCGCCAAGCGCGAGGCGGTCGAACGGGCCGTCCGGCAACTCGGTTACGTGCCCAATCCGACCGCGCGCGCCCTCGCGACCCGGCAGACGGGGGCCGCCGCCCTGGTCGTCTCGGGAGAGGATCCGTCGATCTTCGCAGACCCGTTCTTCGCCCAGGTGATCGTGGGCGCGTCGGCCGCCCTGGAGGAGGCCGACCTGCATCTGATGCTGTGCCTGGCCGCGTCCGACCGGGGCCGCAGACGGGTCGCCGAGCTCCTGCGGGGCAAGGGCGCCGACGGCGTCATGCTGATGGCGCTGCGCGAGGGCGACCCGCTGGCCGAGACGGCCCGGCAGGCCGAGATGCCCGTGGTGTTCGGCGGCCGCCCGGTCGGCTCGACTCCCCGGTGGTACGTGGACGCCGACAACACCGGCGGGGCGCGCGCGGCGACCGAGTACCTCCTCTCCCGTGGCCGTCGGCGCGTCGCGACCCTCTGCGGACGGATGGACACCGAGGCCGGGCGCGCCCGGTACCGCGGCTACCGGGACGCCATGCTGGGCGCCGGCCTCGATCCGCTGCCGCCCCGGGAGGCCGACTTCACCGAGGCCGGCGGAGCCGCCGCCATGGCGGCGCTGCTGGCCGAACACCCCGACGTCGACGGGGTGTTCGCCGCCAACGACAACATGGCGGCGGGGGCGCTGCGCACGCTGCGCGAGGCCGGCCGGCCGGTCCCCGACGAGGTCGCGGTGGTCGGCTTCGACGACCTCGCCGTCGCCCGGATCGCCGACCCGCCCCTCACCACCGTCCATCAGCCCATCACGGCGCTCGGCCGGGAGATGGCGCGCATGCTCGTCGCGCTGGTGGGCGGGCAGGACCCCACCCCGCTGATCCTCCCCACCCGCCTGGTCGTCCGCGCGAGCGCCTGACGGCCGTGCCCCGCCGTCCGGGCCCCGGTCAGGGCGTGGACAGCTCGAAGCGCGTGACGCGGACCGCGCCGCCGAGCGCCTGGGTGGCGTGGTTGAAGAGGGCGAACCGGTAGCCCATGAAGAACCGCCAGTCGTTGCCCAGGGTGAAGTCCGGCCCGAGGCGGGTGAACGTGGTCCCGTCGGTGCTGTAGGAGAAGGTGCCGGTACGGGGCGCGCCGGGGCGGATGTCCGCGCCGGCGCGCAGCCAGATCCGGCCGCCGGAGACGGGCGCGCTCGCGAGTTCGGTGCCGGTGCCCGTGGTGTTCCAGTTGGTGTCCATGGTCAGCCCGCCGACCATCACCAGCCGGGTGACGCCGCCGTCGCGCTTGAGGCCGATCCACGCGGAGGAGTCACGGAGCAGCGCGAGTCCGGCCCGGTCGCCGTCCCGCATCGCGGAGTGGTCGAGCTGGACCGTGGCGGTGGAGGTGGGGCCCTGGATGCGGTGGGTGAGGGTGTTGCGGGCCCAGTAGAGGTCGTTGGTGACGGTCGCGGTCCGCAGGGTCAGCCCGTTGCCGGTCGACCACTTGGTGTTGTCCGGGTTGTGGTTCCACTCCCACCTCGGCGCGAGGGTGGTGCCGTCGAAGGTGTCGACGCCGGTCATGGGGGTGACCTGGCGGGGCGGGGCGGGCACGGCCGGGCTGGGATAGGTGGTGCCCCAGGCGCCGTTGACCAGCTGGACGACGGGCCAGCCGTCCGCGGTCCAGGTGACCGGCGCCAGCGCGGGCATCCGGCCGCCGGGGTAGGCGTCGACGAAGGCCAGGTAGTACCAGGCGCCGCCGCGCGTCTGCACCAGACCGCCCTGGTGCGGTACGCCACCGCCGGGGATCGGCCCGCGCAGGTCGAGCAGGACCTGCCGCATGGTGTACGGGCCGAAGGGGCCGCCGGACGACTTCAGGATGTACTGACCGTTCGCCGGACGGGTCAGGAAGATGTAGTACTGGCCGTTGATCTTGTAGAAGCGGGAGCCCTCGAGGGTGCCGACGCTCGACGGTGTGGTGAACACCTGTTGCGTACGGACCTGGGTGCGGCCGTCGGGCGACAGCTGGGCCACGTTGATGGTGGTGTTCCCGTACGCCACGTACAGGGTGTCGTCGGTGTCGACGAGCAGTCCCGCGTCGTAGTACGCCGTGCCGATCGTCGTGAGCCGGCTCCACGGCCCCTCGGCGGCGGTGGCCGTGTAGACGTACGTCTTGGCGAAGTCGATCTGGCCGAGCCAGTAGAAGGTCCTGTTGCTCGGCCGGTAGGCCAGTGACGACGCCCAGATGCCCCGGACGTAACCACGGCCGCCGTTCAGGTCGTACTTGGCGCCGAAGTCGAGGACGGGCACCGAGTGCCCGGCGATCTCCCAGTTCACCAGGTCGTACGAGCGAAGGACGGGCGCGCCCGGCGAGTAGTGCATGGTCGAGGCCGAGGCGTAGTAGGTGTCGCCGACGCGGATGACGTCGATGTCCGCGAAGTCCTGCCAGATCACCGGGTTGGTGTAGGTGCCGGAGGCGGCGGTGGCGGGGGCTGCCCCGGCCAGGGGGAGGGCGGGGAGGGCCGCGCCGGCGGCCAGGCCGGTGGCGGCCGTCAGCGCGCGGCGACGGGACAGTGGTCGGTGCGGCCATGAAGGAACCATGGGCGGCGTACTCCTTGCGGCTCGGCCGTTACGGGGGCGCGGGGGGCGTTACCTGGAGGTGCCTTGCGGGGAGCGGAGCGACGCCGAATGTTCGTGATATCGAACGACGGTCGGCGTGCCGGTCAACCTGGATGATCGAGGGGATGGGGGGCCTCGTCAACCCTTCTCGCAGGGATCGTGGAAGCAGCCGAAACATTCGGCGTCCCCGCGGCCCGCCGACGACCGCTGAACGCCGCCCGCGGCGAGGCGGGTTCGTCCGACGGTGTTGACACACCGGACCACACCTCTACCATCGCTCAGCACCTGAGTTTCCGAACGGCATCCGAAATTTCGGACGCTCCTTGTGCCCCCTCCCGGAAAGGGACCCTTCGTGCTGCCCAGACGATCAGGCGGACGACTCCTCCGCATCCTCGCGACCGCCGTGCTGACGGTCACCGCGTCCCTCACGGCCGCCTCGCACTCCACCGCATCGGCCGCGCCGGGCAGCCCGGCGCTCACCCCGCCACTGGGGTGGAACAGCTGGAACAGCTTCGGATGCGGGGTCACCGAGGCCCAGGTCCGCCAGGCCGCCGACGCGATGGTGTCCTCGGGCATGCGGGACGCCGGCTACCGCTATGTGGTGGTCGACGACTGCTGGTTCGACCCGCAGCGCGACGCGCAGGGCAACCTGCGGGCGAATTCCGCCAAGTTCCCGAGCGGGATGAAGGCGCTCGGTGACTACATCCACGGCAAGGGCCTGAAGTTCGGCATCTACCAGGTGCCGGGCGAGCGCACCTGCGCGCAGGCCACGGGCGGCTACCCGGGCTCGACGGGCAGCAAGGGCCACGAGGCCCAGGACGCCGCCGCGTTCGCCTCGTGGGGCGTCGACTACCTCAAGTACGACTGGTGTTCCTCCAGCGGCACCCGGGACGAGCAGGTCGCGCGGTTCACGCTCATGCGCGACGCCCTGCGGGCCACCGGCCGTCCGATCGTCTACAGCATCAACCCCAACAGCCTGCACGCCATCACCGGCGCCACGTACAACTGGGGTGAGGTCGCCGACCTGTGGCGGACCACGGAGGACCTGCTCGACATCTGGCAGAACGGCAACACCAACAGCTACCCGATGGGCGTCGGCAACGTCCTCGACGTCACCGCGCCGCTGGCGGCGCAGTCCGGCCCGGGACACTGGAACGACCCCGACATGCTGGTCGTCGGCCGCCCCGGACTGTCGCTGACCGAGTCCCGCTCCCACTTCGCCCTGTGGGCCCTGCTGGGCGCCCCGCTCATGGCCGGCAACGACATCCGCACCATGTCCGCCGACGTGAGTGCCATCCTGCGCAACCCGCGGCTGCTGGCGGTGAACCAGGATCCGCTGGGCGCGGGCGGGCGCAGGGTGCGCGACGACGGCGCCACCGAGGTGTTCGCCAAGCCCCTGTCGGACGGTTCGGTCGCGGTGGGCCTGTTCAACAGGGGAGACGGCGCCGCGACGGTCACCACCTCGGCCGCTCAAGCCGGCCTGACCGGCGGGCCGTTCACCCTCACGGACCTGTGGACCGGCGCCACGTCGAGCACGTCCGGGCAGATCTCGGCGACCGTCCCCGCGCACGGCGTGGCCGTGTTCCGGGTGACCGGTGGCAGCCCGCTGGCCGCCACCACCTCGCGTCTGCGGGGCGGCGCGTCCGGCCGCTGCGCCGACGTGGACAACGCCTCCACGGCCGCCGGGGCCACGGTCCTGCTCTGGGACTGCCACACGGCCGCGAACCAGCTGTGGACCACCTGGGCGGGCGGCGAGATCCGGGTCTACGGCGACAAGTGCCTGGACGCCTACGACCAGGGCACCGCCAACGGCACCCGTGTCATCACCTGGCCCTGCAACGGCCAGGACAACCAGAAGTGGACCCTCGGCTCCGACGGCTCGATCCGCAACGTCCACGCCGGCCTGTGCCTCGACACCAACGGCACGGGCACGGCCAACGGCACCTCGCTGGTCCTGTGGACCTGCGACGGCCGGGCCTCCCAGAGGTGGTCGCGGGCCTGAGCGGGCGTGAACGGGGGAGACCCGTCAGGAGGGGAGCGACCGATAGGCGGAAGCCCCGGCCGGGGAAGATCACCGGCCGGGGTTCCGTCACCCGGCGTTCCGCTCCCGCAGCCGCTCCTCGCGGGCTGTGATCACTCGTAACCGGTGCGGCTGCCGCGAGGTCCAACGGTCCGGCCCGCGCTCCGGCCTCAAGACCCACGTGGTGCCACCACAGACGTCCGTGACGATGCCGCACCGGTCGGCGTCCTCGTCATGGACCAGGTCACCCACCCACGCGCGGGGCTTCTGCTCGCCGGTCATCCGTGTCCCTTCCTGCCGATGCGCACACGCAACCGACCGGGGCGTTCGACGACGACCTGGATGGAGTCCCGCCGGGCGTGCCGAACGGCATTGGTCACCAACTCGGAGGCGATCAGGGCTCTGTCGTCGGCCGAATCCGGCAGGTTCCAGGCGGTCAGTGCGACGTGGACCAGGCGTCTGGCCCGGGCGGCGCTCTCGGGCTCGCGCGGCAAAGTCTCGCTGCACCGGGAGTGTCCGGTACAACGAGCCCGCGTTGTCGCCGGGGCGCTGCGCGTACGGGTAACCGCGCAGACGTGATCACGCGGGGGAGCCGACGGGGGGGCCATGGAGGGGCCACACTGGACGCGGAAGGGAATCGACATGAGCGACACCACCGAGCGCCGCCGCCGCTTCGGCGCCTATCTCGCCGGTCTGCGGCGGAACTCGGGACGCTCGCAACGGCAGTTCGCCGCCGCGCTGTGCGCCGTGTCCGGTGCCCAGTCGATCACGCGCAACGAGGTCTCCCGGTGGGAACGCGGCGAACGCATCCCGGACGTATGACTTTCCGCCTTCGCTCAGGTACTCGGGGTGCCGTCGCAGGAGCTGGAGCAGGCCCGGCCGCGTACGCGCGGGGGGACGCCCAGGCCACCCTCCCCGGAGGCGTGACCCCTCTGGTGGACCTGCTGCCCGCTGCGGAGGTATGGAAGCCGTCGGCAGCCCCCTGCGGCCGTCGGATCGGCGCGGCGACCGTGGACGGCCTGGCGGCCCGGGTGCACGGCCTCCGGCTAGCGGACGATGTCCTGTCCGGCGGCGACCTGATCGCCCCCGCCTTCCGGGAACCGCGCGCTGCCGTCCGGCTCCACCGCGAGTCCCAGCACTCCGAAGACACCGGGCGCCGCCTTCTGGTGCAGATCGGAGAGCTGGGACAGATCACCGACCCTCTCGTCCCGTACTACCAGGACGTCTACGACCATGTGCTGCGTGCCATCGAATGGACGGAATCACTGCGGGACCTGGTGGCCTCGGTCATGCGGCGGCCGTCATCGTGGTCCTTTCCGCCCGTGCTGTACCTGACGTTCAAGCGTAAGGACTGGCTCTGGCCGGCCCGGTGCCGGGCGCGGGTGACCAGGACGAAAGCAGGAAATAGCTGGTCACCCCCGGCTTCTCGGGCCGGTGAGCGGAGTAGTGTGAAAGCACCGGGAGTTCTTCGCGTACCGGCTCCGCTGCGGGTGCCGTTTCCGGTGATCGACAACGCCGGGCCGCACCACGAGCCCGGGGACAGGTCCGCGCCATGCCCGTGACCATTGACCGTACGACATCGAGCAGGCGCGCGCCGCCCCAGCCGGCCCGGCTGTCTCTCACGCCCGCACCGGGCGGCCTGGACGGCATGTGGTGGCCGCGTTCCCGTGCCCTCACCCGTGAGCTGCCCGCCCTGACGGCCGCGCTGGTCGAACAGTGGGGCCGCATCACAGGTGTCACCGTGCACCCGGCCTACTGGCCCGTCATCCCACGCTGGGTGTCCGTCGCCGGGCGTACCGTGCAGGTGGACTGGTCCACCGAGACCCAGGACCCGCACAGACTGACTCTCTCCCTGCGCGACGGTCGCCGAGACGTGCTGGTGATTCCGCCGGAAACCCGTGCGGAGGCAGCCGCGCAGCTGATGGCGGGCGACGGCACCGAGGCCCCGGCACGGGAGGAAGCAGCAGACAGGATCGACGCCCGGATCAGGGAAGAAGCGTGGGAGACCGACGGCGGAGCCGGCCGGGCCGTCGTGCCTGCCCCGGTATATCGGATCGGCAGGCCCTTCGCCCACCGTTCGACGGAGATGAGGGGACCATGACTGTCATCGCCGCGGCCGCGCTGCTCCTTCTGATCGCCGTCGGAGTCGTTCTGATCCGCCGGCTCAACGGCCAGCACGCCGAACGGATCGCTGCCTTCCACTACAGCGATGTTCTGCCGGGGATCGGGCGTCGGCCCCGTAGGCACCGTCGGCCGGCGGTGGACGCGACCGTTCCGACGCGCCTCACCGCGACGGCGACCGCGGATGACATCGGCTTCGGTCCGACGGTGGGCAGTAGAGGAAGGCGCGTGATGGCGATATTGCGAGACCGGAAGACGTATCGCAAGAGGATCATGCAGGCTCTGTACCAAGCCGCCGAGGGCAATCGCCTCCTGGGCGTCGACGGGGCGAAGCTTCGCACGGAACTCGGTATCCCTGAGCAGGACATGGCCGCTGCCTGTATGTACCTGGCAGGTGAAGGCTGGGTCGTTGTGGACTGGGGGAGGGGCAACACGCCCGCGATGATCACACTGACGCACGAGGGGATCCGGCAGATGGAGACGGAAGAGGAAGGGCGTGGCTGAGCCGCCGCGTCGGCTTCTCGTCCTGCGGCGATCGCTCGCGCGAGCGTCGTGCGGAGTACGGTGAGGTGGCAGGGTTGTATCGCGGTCGCACGCTTCTCCACGGACGGGCGGACACCATGGCCGACTCAGACACCCCCGACCACCTCCCCGGGCTCCTGCCGGACGCCGTCCACCGGTCGGTGCACCCCGGGACGGCGCTGCTGCGGCTGGAGACGACACACGCACGCGAGGGAATCCTGGACGGCGCATGGTGGCCGCGGTCCCGGGACATCGGTGCGGAGCTGCCCTCGCTGCTCTCCGCGTTGACCGAGCATCTCGGGCCTGTCACCCGGGTCGGTCTGGACGGCAGCGCCTGGGACGACCTGCCGACCCGGGTGATGGTCGACGACCGGGTCGTGCACGTCGACTCCTTCCCGGTCGGTGACGACACCGTCCTCATCACCCGGGGCGACCGGGACCACTTCTCCCTGATGCTGGTCCCTCCGGACACGTCGCCCGACGCGGCACGCGCCGCGATGGCCAGGGCCGTACGGGCCGACAACGTCACCGAGGCCAGGCAGATCCTCATCGAAACGGGCAGCGACACGCCACCTACGCCGGCCTGACACGTCCGTCGCAGATCGCCTCCCCATCGGCCTGGACGCCAGATGCGGGCGAACTCCTCCGTCTGCTGGGCGAATTCCCGGGCCATGGCGGCGCTGACCGTGGGCTTGGTATCGCGGATCGTGTCCAGGTAGTCGTCGGTGGTGGGGGTGGTCCGGGTGCCGGTGTCGGAGGTGCGCTCGAACTGGGCCTGGGAGACGGTGCGCGCCGCGTGGGCGATGTCGGCGGGGGTGGACCCCTCGCTGGCGGACGCGAGTCCCGCGCTGCCGGCCCGTGCGCCCGCTCGGGCCAGGTAGCTCTCCCACAGTGCGGTCCTGGCGGTGTGGTCGGGAGGGCCGATCGGCAGCACGTGATCGAAGCGGCCGTGCCGCAGGAACGCGGAGTCGAGCGTGGGCACGTTGTTCGTGGCGCGGACGAGCAGCCGTCCGTCCTGGCTTCGGAACCGGACGATCGGTGCCCTTTGCCGGGCTCACCGGGTGGGAGATCCGAGGTGAACACGTCGCGCTCGGGCGGGTCGGGCTCCTTCGTCAGCGGCACGGCGCCACGGTGAGCGGGCGACGCGGAGCCGCGGCCCGAAGGACCGGGATCGGGTGTCATCGCGATCGCCCTTCCTTCCCACGGCGTGCCCCGACCGGGCCGTGGGGCCGCTCACCGGACCCGCCCCCGGCTCGCCTCGGCGGCGGTCACCAGGCGCCGTACCAGCAGGACGTCGCCGAACGGGTCGCCCAGCTGACCGGCTTGCGCGTGGGAGAGGTCCTCCTCACGGCCCTGTCCGGGATGACGGTGGCGCCCCGCTCGGCCGGGGGCGGCAGGCCGTCGGCCGGCGCCGGTGGGCCCGACGCCTCGCCGGGGGAACCGGGCCGGGTCTTCATCGCCGCCTCCGTGCCCGGACGTCGAGGTCGCCCTGCACGACGAGACCGACGATCAGCCCCGCCGTGCCCAGGACCAGTACCAGCAGAAAGGCCCAGAAGCCGCCGAAGTAACCGGCGAAGCCCAGGGCCATGCCGGCCGCGAGGCCCGTCGTTGCTGCGTTCATCATGCACTCACCCGTCTCGCGCAGGAGCGTCGCCGTGCGCGTGATCGTCCGCGTCGGCTCGGGGCGCGGCTGTGGCTCACCTCACGCGGGCCTTGTCCGGTTCGGCTTCCTCTTCGTCGGGCAGGTGGACGTCGTCGACGGCGATGTTCACCTCCACGACCTCCAGGCTCGTCATCCGCTCCACGGCGCTGATGACACTGGTGCGGACGCCGCCGGCGACGTCGACGATGGGGACGCCGTACTCGACGACGACGTCCAGGTCGACGGCGGCCTGGCGCTCGCCGACCTCGACCTTCACGCCTCGCGTGACGGCTCCGGCTCCGCCTCCGCCTCCGGGGACGCGTTCGCGCATGGCACCGAAGGCTCGGGCCATTCCCGCTCCCAGGTTGTAGATGCCCGGCACCTCGCGGGCTGCCATGCCCGCGATCTTGGCTACGACGCCGTCGGCGATGGTGGTCCTCCCCCGTGACTCGGCCGGAGCTCCGGCCCCGGTGGGGCCCTTCAGGGCGCTCACGCCCGAGTCGGGCCGGCTTCCCCCGCCGACGCTGGTGATGTTGTCCGTCATGGCGGTCGCCTCGATCGGTCGGCCGGGCACCGGAGTGGTGCCCGTCAAAGGGTTGGACACACGGTGCGGCGTACACCCTCACACACATTTCGCGTGACATGCGTCACATCTCCGGGTGGGGGTACACGTTCGTTCCGAGCCTGCGTGGGAGCGTCATGAGCGAACACACTGCTTCCCCACGACTGGGAGCCGACCTGCCCGACCGACTGCTGGTCGTACGGGCGGCCGAGGGAGACGACGACTCCTTCGCCCTTCTCGTCCAGCGGCACAGCCGGTCCCTCCTGGGCCTGGCCCGCTGCATGCTGGGCAACCGCCAGGACGCCGAGGAGGCCGTTCAGGACGCATTCGTCAGCGCCTGGCGGCGACTGCCGGAATACCGTCACGGCGCGGAGTTCCGCACCTGGATGTACCGGATCACCGTCAACCGCTGCCTGACCATGCGCCGCCGCCGACCGCCGCCCCTCCCCCTGGACTTCGTCGCCGAACCCGCGACCGGCGACGCGTGGAGCCAGCCCGCCCGGACCGCCGAGCAGGACGCGGCCACGGCCGCCCTGTCCCACGCGCTCGCCGAGCTGGACGCCGGACAGCGGGTCTGCTGGATCCTGCGGGAGCTGCAGGGCCTGCCCTACAAGGAGATAGCCCAGGTGACGCACACCGGCGAGCAGACGGTGCGCGGCAGACTGTTCAGGGCACGCCGATCCCTGCAGGAGGCGATGGGCCCATGGCGCTAGACGACCCGCACACGCGGCCTCCCGGACCGGCCGGAGCCGACCGGCCCCGCAACGGCTCGGCCGCCGCCGACATGCCCCTGTTCGCAGGCGATGAGGTACTGCCCTGCGGCCGCCTGCTCAGCCGGGTCTGGGAACAGGCGCAGGACGCGGCACCGGCCGCGGACCCGCACACGGCGTCCTGCCCTCACTGCCGCGAGGCCGTCCAGGGACTGGCCGCGGTGAACGCGGCCACCCGGGCACTGCGGGCCGAGGACCCGCCCGGCCTCTACATGCTCGCCGACCGCGTCATGGACATCGTCAGGGCAGAGGTACGGCTGGGGCGGCTGCTTCCCCTGGCCGAACCGGCCCGGGACCTGCGGATCGCCGAGAGCGCCGCCGCGAAGGTACTGCGGCAGGCCGCGGGCACGGTCCCCGGCGCCAGGGCCGCGACCTGCCGGCTGGCACCCGAGGGCAACGGCACCGACGTGCGGGTGACCATGACCCTGGCCGCCGCCCTCGACCGCCCGCTGCCCGACCGGGTCCACCAGGTACGCCGATCGGTCCTCCACTCGGCCGGGCAGGACCTGGGGCTCGCGGTGACGGCCGTCGACATCACCGTGGTCGACGTACTGGAGCCGTGGCCGCCCCTCGGCCACGCCGTCGCGACCGGCGGTGGTACGCGATGACCGCCACCGGCACCACCGCACTCCCCGGCGTCGCGGCCGAGGCTGCCCTCGCGGTCCCCGGCGTGGCCGGCCTGCAACCCCGCCTCGCCCAGCGCCTCGCGGCAGCCGCCGAGCCCACCCGGGCGGACACCACACCCCACCGCATGCCGCCGGAGGCCGGCCTGCGCACCGACCGGGCGCCAGACGGTTCGGGATGGCACATCGAGGTGCGCTGCGTCCTGACGGAGGGTCGGCGGGCACTGGACATCGCCCGGAACGTCCACGACCGGGTGACAGCCGCCGTCATCGCCCACCTCGCCACCCACGGTGCCGCGGAGCCGGTCACCGTCGCGGTCACTGTGACCGGTATCGCCGCCCGGCACGACGCGGCATGAACAAAGGCGCGGGCACGGGCCCCGCGAACCGTCGCTCCGTCGCCTCCTGCGCTGACCGCGGCGGCGGGCGGCCGGCGCCTCGTGCTCCGTTCAGCCCGCCGTCGCTCCGCAACGGGTCCGTCGGCCCCCGACGAGGAGTGCCCTGGTGACTACCGAGAGCATTCCGTACACCGGCTTCCACGCTGACGTCGTTCCCGGCGCTGATCGACGGTGCCTGGTGGCCCCGCTCCCGCGACCTGACGGCGGAGCTTCCGGTACTCATCGAGGTCCTCGACCTCGAGCAAGACCCGCACAAGCTGCTGCTGCTCTCCTACACCGTCGGCCGCTGGGACCTGCTGGTCATCCCACCGGAGACAGAACCGGCCATCGCCGCCCGGCTGATGGCCACGGCCACCGACCCGTCACGGAGCCTCACGGCGACCTGCCTGATCCATGAGGCCGAAGCCTCCCGGACCGCGGCACAGGAAGCGGCCGACCGGGGCTTGCTCCGGCCGCGGCACGGCACCGAAACGTGTACCTCCCGCACAACGGCTCTGTCCCAGATCCCGGTGCGCGTTGCTGTTGGCACAGATGTCCGCGGTAGTGGACTGCGCCCGATCGCCCGGGCATCCCCCGAGGCGACCAGCCGACCCTGTGCCTGGAACACAGGCTGCTGAACCGGTCATTCGCCTTTCTGCACGCGAACACGACCGTGTACCGAGCGCAGGAAGATCCGTGTCCGGCCCTTCGCGCTGCGAGGCCGGTCTCCTGAACCGAGGTGCGATGGGCAATGCCTGCGCGACGGTATCCGCACCATCGACGTCGACCTGACCACGGTCACCTTCTGCGACGCGACCGGCCTCAACGCGTTGCTCCACGCGTCATGGGCCACCGTCGTGGCAGGCGGATCCCTGCGCTTGCACCACTCGCCCCCGGCGCTCGCACATCCGCATGCGCTGCGCCAGCAGCTCCTTGCTGGGGTGACGGGGGGAGGGGCTGCCCATGCCGATCCCGGCACGGCGGGCGATCTCGGAGACGGGAGCGTCCCAGCCGCGCTGCGGCAGGCCAGGGCAAGCAGCGGTTGACCACCCCGTTCTCCGGCTCTGCCGCAGCGGTTCGGGCGTCCCAGTTGCTGTCGGCATGCGGCCGATGCGGCGGCAAGTGACCTGGTCGATCGGGGTCTGGGCAGGCGGTCCCCGGGGGGCGGTGCAGGAATCCTGCCCGAGCAGCCGACCCGCCGTACGACGGCACGCCCCGGTGCGAAATACTCTCCCGATGAGTTCACGCACTTCCGCGATCGGCCAGCCGGTCACGATACGGAGGGCCGTTGCGCGGGATGCCAAACGGCTCACGCGTCTCGTGCGTGGCTCAGGCGCCTACGCGGGTAAGTACGCAGCCGCAGTCGCGGGCTACCGGGTCGGCCCTGATTACATCGAGGCCCACCGCGCCTTTGTGGCCGTCGGCGCCGGCGAGCAGGGAGGCCGGGTCCTCGGGTTCTACTCGCTCGTCCTCGCTCCACCGGAGCTCGATCTGCTGTTCGTCGCTGACGAAGCGCAAGGACGGGGTATCGGACGGCTGCTCGTCGCGCACATGCAGTCCGAGGCCCGTGCCGCCGGGCTCGACCGTGTCAAGGTCGTTTCGCATCTTCCCGCCGAGGGCTTCTACCACCGTGCAGGTGCAGTGCGGATCGGGACCGCGCTCGCGAACCCGCCCGCCGTGCCGTGGGACCGTCCCGAATTCGAGTTTCGCGTTTCTTCGGGATGACGCGGGATGAAGCGGGGTGACGCGGTGTGCCCGTTCGCAGGGCACCCGGCTTCGCCTGCATGGTGGCCGGCATGCAGAGCCACTGGGCGCCGCGCGTTCCGTGTGTGCCGTCCCCTCTGCCGGCGATCGCCAGGACGGTGTCGACGACGGCGGTCTTCTGGCCGGTGCTCTCGGTGTGGATGACCACGCCCAGGTCGCTCAGGCGCCACTCCGCGGAGCTGCGGTACTTGCCGGTGAGCAGTCCGCCGCCGAGCGGGGGCCACAGGGCTGCGCCGAGCCCGAGGCTCTCGGCCATGGGCAGCAACTCACGGTCGGCGGTGCGCTCGACGAGGCTGTACTCGTGCTGGATGCCCACGATCGGGGCCCAGTTCCTCAGGTCCGCGAGAGTTACCGCGCGCGAGACGCGCCAGGCGGGGAAGTTGGACAACGCGGCGTGGTGGATCTTGCCGGCACTCACCAGGTCGTCGAGCCCGCGCAGGAGTTCCTCCAGCGGAGTGAGCTCGGCGCTTCAGGCTCGCCTCGACCGAGGCGACCATGTTCTTGCGGCTGTTGCCGGTCTTGGAGATGTCCGGCTGCGGGGCGGCGCCGAGGGCGAACTTCGTGACCAGGACGAAGTGGTCGCGGTCGGCGCAGATCAGCTTTCCGGTCAGTTCCTCCGACTCGCCGAACTGGTAGCCGTCCGCGCTGCCGAGAAAGGTGCCGCCGGCCTCGGCGAACCGGTCGAAGATCCGCCGGGCCTCGTCTGGCTCGGCGCCCGCACCCCAGCCGGTGCCGAAATTCGCGGTGCCGAGCGCGTACTCGGAGACGCGCAGTCCGGTCCGGCGGCCGAAGGTCGTGTAGCGCATGAGACGTCCTTGCATGAGGGGGGTGAGGATGGTCGCGCCGGGGTGGAGGGGTGAGCGTCAGCCCGCGTTCGGCTGGGGTGCCGCGGACAGGCTCTGCTTGACGTACCGGCTGGTCTCGTCGGCGAGGATCTCGGGCAGGCCGGTCTCGAGGCCGTACAGTGCCTGGGCCGCGACGTCGGAGGCGGCGACCTTTTGATCGGCGGGCACGCCGGCGGCCATGTCGGTGTCCATGTAGCCGACGTGCAGCGCCGAGACGGTGATCCCGCGCGGTGCCAGCTCCTCACGGGTTGCGTCGCTCAGCGCCCAAGCGGCGGCCTTGGACGCGGCGTAGGAGCCGAGTCCTGCCGGGTGGAACCAGGACAGGGCGGACAGGACGTTGAGCACGGCGCCGCCGCCGTTGCCCTCGATGACAGGGGCGAAGGCGCGGGTCGCGGCGAGCGGGCCGAAGAAGTTGGTCTCCATCTCCCGGCGCACCTCAGCCACGTCGCCTCCCATCAGCGTCGCGCCGGTGGAGATGCCCGCGTTGTTGATCAGGAGTGTCGTGTCGGACGCCACGCGCGCGGCCTCTCGTATCGACGCCTCGTCCGTGACGTCCAGCCGCAGCGGGATGACGCCCGGCACGTCGACCGTCTCGGGGCGTCGGGCCGCGCCGTACACCTTCGCGCCGCGCTCGACGAGCTGGTCGGCAAGGTGCCGCCCCAGGCCCCGGTTGGCGCCGGTGACGACTGCGACTGCGTTCTTCAGTTCCATGTCCACTCCTGGTCGTGGCGGGCGCCGACGGCCACCCGCAACTGTTTAGATTATGAATGCAATCTAAGCATGAGTCTATGATAGATGCCAGTCGCAATCTAAATGGGAGGTGGTCATGGGCCGCGTATCACAGGCGCAGGCGGAGGAAAATCGCAGGCGGGTGGTGGACACTGCATCCCGGCTGTTCCGGGAGCAGGGCATGCAGGTCAGCGTCGCCGACCTGATGAAGGCGGCCGGTCTGACCCACGGCGCCTTCTACAAGCAGTTCGCTTCCAAGGAGGCACTCGTCGACGAGGCCACCGCGCACGCCTTCGCCGAGCTCGCCCAGCGCTACAGCGCCGGGCTCGAGCGGCACGACGGGCAGCGCGCCGCCGCCCAGCAGGCGCTGCTCGACGCATACCTCTCCGTCGAGCACCGCGACGCCCCGGCGGACGGCTGCCCGGTCGCCGCGCTCGCCACCGACATCGCGCGCGAGGGCGGGGGGCGCGAGGCCCGTCGCGTCTACGCCGAGGGGGTGGCCGACTTCGCCGGTTTCCTGGCCAGTGACGACCAGGACGGCATCGTCCGCCTGTGCACTCTGTTCGGTGCGCTGGTCCTGTCCCGGGCCACCAAGGGCTTCCCGCTCTCCGGGGAGATCCTCGCCGCCGCGCACGCGGCCTTGACTGAAGCGGACTGATCACGGGCGCGGTGGCCGCGCCGTGGCAGCCGTCCGGTCCCCCGGGGAGGTGACGAGCCGGTCGTCATGACGCTCGTTCGACGCTCTGCCCACGTGGAGAGGGAGGCAGAGAGCCGACATAGCGCTCTGACCTGGTATTTCACAGCTTGAACCGGTCGCGAAAGCTCCTGAGCTGCGGTTGTGTGTGCGCACCATGTGCGGTGCGGGCGTTCAGCAGGTGGGGCCGTGAGGGCTCCAGTGCCCGAGGAGGGGTTTCAGGTCGTCGGCTCGTGGCTTGGGAATGTCGGGCAGCCGGGGCGGTGTGTTCAACGGGTCGAGGCGCTCGACGGTGGCCGCTGCCCAGCTGATCCATTCCTCGGCTTCGGTTCTGGCCTGGCCCGGAGGCATGGCCTCGACTCGCGTGCGTACGGCGCTCACGTATTGGGTCAGTCGGGTGGCGTGGCGCCACGCCGCTTCCTGAGCTTCCAGGTGCCGGACGCGGTACGCCTCCGCGTACCGGATGCGGGCTGATTCCATGGCGGCTTCCCAGCGGATGCGCTTGTGGCGTGCCGCTTCGGCCTCGTCCTGGCGTCTGCGTTCGGCGGCTTCGCCACGAAGCGTGACCTCCTGTGCGATCTCGGCGAGCTGGTCTTCGAGGGCGCGGCCGGGAGCGTCGGCCCATTCGCTCGCCCGGTGCGGCTGACCGCCGCTGAGGATGAAACGGAGGCGTTCGGATGGGGTGTAGTCGAAGCGGGGGATTCTGACCCAGGAGTTCTTCTTGGCGTCGGCGAGTTCCTTCTCGGTGGCGACGTGCTCGGTCCGGTCCTGCTCCTGGAGGACGAGAAACCCCACTGGCTGTCCCTGTGCGGTGATGGTCAAGTGGGGATTTGCCCTGCGGCGGCGATGAGGTGGGGGTGCGAAGCCGGTTTGGCCGGCCGCGCAGGTGTGTCCTTCGGCCTCGGCGGCGGTGATCAGTGCCTGGACGAGTCGGAGCGCGCGTCCTTGGACGGGCTTGGTCAGGCCGAGCGGCTGGCGTTCGTTCTGCATGGCCCGGATTACGGTGTGCGGCCGAGTGAGCCGCGAGGGCACGGGGACGGGGTCGAGGACGGCGAGACGCCAGGCGGGGATATCCACGAGCTTGATCTCGTACCCGTCACGGCACCAGCTTCCGTACAGCTCCTTCGTCTCCGGAACCCTTCCGGACCTGCGTGCGGCGGCGACGCGGGACGGCCACTGCTCCAAGCCGGGACCGCTGCCGCACACGAGGCCGTGACGGAGGGCGTGGCTTCCGCTCGGCGGCCGGAGTCCTCTGCGCTCGGGTGGACTGGGGTCGTGGAGCGGCGGCCTGGGTCTTCCGGGGGCGTGATCCGAGGGGAGGGTACGTGCCGTGCGCCAGGTAGTGCCGACCGGCGCTCGTCAGGGCGACGCTCCACTGCCCGGCCTTCCGGGAGACCGTCACCAGGCCCCGGTTGTGGAGCGCCTGACAGGTGGTCTTGTAGGAGTTGGTCCTCCATACGTTGGCAGGACACCCGGCTTCCACCCACTGCAACACCGAGAGCTGCCGCTCATTGACCCGCCGTTCCAAGGGCCCGCCTTCGACTCGCAGTGACGTACGACGGCGGTACGGTGCCAGTTCCGGTGGTAGGCGGCCGGTGCTTCGAGTCAATTCGCTCGAACGAGCGGGCTGACGTGGCTGGAAGCCGGTTGGGCCGAGAACCGTAGGTGGGGGTGCCTGTCCTACGGCGGGGTCTGACTCCTGAGATCTCTGACCCGAGGTGTCCTGATCACACTGTGCCGACCGCCGGCCAGGGGGCTGCGCACTGTTGGTCCCGGGCTGATGGACGTGTCTCGATAGGGGCTTGCCGGAAAGGCGTCATCACGATTCTGACCGTCCGCACGGTCCGCTACCGGCTGCGCACACGCAGGCTGCCAGGGTCGCTCATGTCCTGCACCACGGTGTGACCCTGGCGCGTATTGGCAGTGATCTTGTTGTTCGGCATCTGTGTCCAGGAGGCAGTGGTCCGGGCTGCTGTAACCCGCACCATCTCAAGGTGGGGTCAAGAAGCAGAACATGCATGATCGTCTGACGGAGGTGTCCAACCGGGAGATCAGGGCGTTACGGGAGGAGTACTGGAACGCTCCTCATGAGAAGCGGTCTAAGCTCGAAGTCCTTGCCCAGCGGCATGGCGTGTACAGGGGACCATTCATCAATGGTTGCGCGGAGCCAGCCGCCAAGAAGCAGGTGGCCCCACCGGCGAACTGGAGCCCGAGGCGGAGGCACGGACAAACCACGCACGCCGCGAAGCTCAACGCATGGTGAAGATCTCGGACGCCCGGGTGCGCGAACTGCGTGAGACTGCTGTGTCCATCGGGGTGCGCAGGCAGCCGAGACTGGTGCCGAGCGAGGCGGACTCTGTCAAGCTGATCGGCGACTTTCTGCACGTCGCCCGCGCCAAGCGGGCCCTGGTGGACAGTGGACGCTGGAAACTCGCCTTGGCCGTGGTGCCCTCCTGTGTTCCTGCCCAGCAGCTCAAGGTGCTCGCTGAGGTGGCGCGGCGGCGGGCAGTTGGACGGAGTTCCAGGATCGGTTGTGCCGTCCGGGTAGTGTTCAGGCACCGGCACGCAACCGGCCGGTCCAGGTCGAAGCCATCGTTGCTTCCCTGACCCCCGAGCCGTCGACACAGGCGTCACGGGAACGAGTACGACCACCTCGCCCTGATCACCCGCGACGCCCCCACCTCCCAGCGTGGGCGCTTCGGGAGCCACGCTGCTGACCTTCAACGAGCACGCCCACTTCGCCGGCGACAGACGCCACATGCGCACCTACCGCTGAGCCGGTTTCGACAGGCAAGACTGCGGACAGCCTAGATCGCCGTCGGCCCGGTCGTTCCCTGAGCCATCGCCGGGGACGCGCTGAACAGTGCATGTACGGCAGCCTGAACCTGTGCGGCGACGATGCCGGGAGTGGAGGAGTCGAGTTTGCCGTCGAGGTGCAGGAACGCCAGGCCGTGAACCAGGGCCCACACGGTGGTGGACAGGGCGTCCGCGTCCACGCCGGGGAAGGTGGCCCGGACGATACTGCGGACGTACTCCGAAATAGCGGCGGTCGCGGCGACCCGTTCCGCGCTGGTCGGATCGCAGGGCTCGGCAAACATGGCCCGGAACAAGGCCGGGTGTTCCAAGGCGAACTGAACATAGGCGACGGCGACCGCGGCAAGTTCGTCGGGGGTCGAGGGCGCGGGATGAGCCTCGGCCAAGTGTTGGGCCAGCTCCCGGTAACCTTCGGCAGCCACCGCAGAAACAAGCGCGTCGCGGTCGGCGTAGTGGCGGTAGGGGGCCGTGGCCGACACCCCGGCGCGCCGGGCCACCGCGCGCAGCGACAGAGCCGCGCTGCCGTCCTCCTCGAGAAGCTCACGCGCGGCGCGCAGGCAGGCGGCACGCAGGTCGCCGTGATGATACGTGTCATGAGACATAGGTCACAGTCCCTAATGCTTACGCCGCTTACGTTCTCTTTCTCATGTGAACGTCGCATACATCGTATGTGATCGAAAAGGGAAGGGGGAAGCAGGTGGTCAGTGACCTGTTCCAGTCACTCCTGCATCGCCCCGGCCTGACTGGCGGATGGAACCGTGACGTGGTCCCACAACCCTCGCGTCCGCCGCCAACAAGGCGCGAGCGCGTCACCTGGTATCCGCCTCGCCCTCGGAGGCAACCCCGAATCACCCGGCAATCGCGCTGACACCTCAACGGCTCCAACAGCGCAACGCCTTGCGTCGCTGTCGCGGCTGGCTGTGCGAGGCGCACGGCGTGGGCCGGTAGATCACCGTTGCGTGGTGTTGTCGGCGCCGGCGTCCTTCCAAAGCCTCAGCGGTCATTTTCCCGAAGAAATTCCGGTCTGTACGAGCTTGGCAGTTGCGATGCCATCGGGTACGCATCTCCCGACGGACCGGATGGAGAGGGTGAGTCTGCTGTCCCCCTGGAACTGCCCACGTCGGGGCAGCTCCTGGATGGCGGTCGCGGTTCAGCGGACGCCGGCCGCCTTGAGTGCCTTGAGTGCTCTGGTCAGGAGACCGGCCCAGGACTCGGGGCTGATGCCCGACGGTGGGTAGAAGCCCTGGATGCGCTGGTGAGCGATGGTCTGCGGTTCGGTGTACTTGAGGATGCCGTCGGCACCGTGTCGGCGGCCGAGTCCGGAGTCGCCCATGCCGCCCATGGGGGCGTCGATGCTGCCCCAGGCAGCAGCGAAGGCCTCGTTGACGTTGACGGTGCCGGCGTGGACGCGGGCGGCGACGGACCGGCCGCGGGCTCCGTTGCGGCTCCAGACGCTGGCGTTGAGGCCGTACGTGGTGGCGTTGGCCAGGGAGACGGCCTCGTCGACGTCACGGTAGGTGTAGACGGAGACGACCGGACCGAAGGTCTCGTAGCCGTACAGGGTCATCTCGGGCGTGACGTCGGTGAGGATCGTCGGCTCGTAGAACAGGGGACCGAGGTCGGGCCGCGCCTTTCCGCCGGCGAGGATGGTGGCGCCCTTGGCGACGGCGTCGTCGACGTGCTCGGTGACGGTCTTGAGCTGGGCCGGGGTGGTGAGGCTGCCGACGTCCACGCTGTAGTCGTACGCGGCGCCGATCTTGAGGTTCCTGGTGCGCCGGGTGAACGCCGCGACGAACTGGTCACGGATGGACTCGGCCACGTACAGGCGCTCCACGGAGACGCACAGCTGCCCGGCGGAGGGGAAGCAGGCGGCGACGGCGCCGTCGGCGGCCTTCTCGATGTCCGCGTCGTCGAGGACGATCATGGGGTTCTTGCCGCCGAGTTCGAGGGAGGCGCCGATGAGGCGCCGACCGGCGTCGGCCGCGATCTGGCGGCCGGTGGCGGTGGAGCCGGTGAACATCATGTAGTCGGCGTTGTTCATCAGGGCGTCGCCGATGGAGATGCCCCGGCCGATCACCATCTGCCATGCGTCCTTGGGCAGACCGGCCTCGTACATGAGGTCCATCGACCACAGGGCGGTCAGGGCGGTCTGGGTGTCGGGCTTCTGGACGACCGCGTTGCCAGCCATGAGGGCGGCGATTGTGTCGCTGGCGGCCATGCTCAGCGGGTAGTTCCACGGCGAGATGACGGTGACGACGCCCCTGGGGTGGCGCAGCTCGGTGGTGTGGGTGAGCAGCGGTATCGCGCCGTGGCGGCGCTTGGGGCGGAGGTACTTGGCGGCGTTGCGCGCGTAGTAGCGGGAGACGATGCCGATGTCGACGACCTCGAGGAATGCGTCGCGGCGGGTCTTGCCGTTCTCGGCCTGCATCAAGTCGAGCGCCTCGTCCTGACGGGCCAGGATCAGGTCGTGGTAGCGCAACAGGATCTTCTTGCGCTCCGAGACCGGTGTGGCGGCCCAGGTCTTCTGCGCGGTCCGGGCGCGGACGAACGCGGCCTCGACGTCGTCGGGGGTGGAGACCGGGAGGTCGGCCAGGGGGACGCCGGTGTAGGGGGCGGTGGTGGTGACGCGTGCGGCGTTCGGCGCGGCCGAGACGCGGTCGGTCAGCCGCTGGAGGAAGGACGGGGTGACGGTTGCGGGAAGACCGGTCGTCGGGCCAGCGGACGAGGTGGGCATGGCGGAGCTCCTTTGTTACTTGTCGCGGCTCTGGACCGAGGTGGGGACCGGCATGTGCAGGGCGGCCTGACCCTCGGTCATGACGTCGAACTGGATGGTCCGCTTCGGCTTGAGCGACCGCAGGTCGTCGGACATACGGCCCTCGCCGAGCTGGAGGGCGATGCCGCTGGTGTTGCGCGTCGTGCCGGCGTTCAGCACGTTGGTCTGGTTCAGCGTGGAGTGCCACGCGCCGTCGATCCGGGTGTACGAGGTCAGCGAGCCGACGCGCTCCCCGCTCACGTAGGCCTTCTGGGTGGGGGTGTTGGCCAGCAGCGACAGGTCGACCCCGCCGGAGTCGTTGGCCACGCGGGCGGTCGTGCGGTGGTGGTTGATGTCGACGTCGAGGCCGGTGACCCACTTGGGGAATCCATAGCCGTCGTGGCCGCGGACCTGGGCGATCTCGGTGCTGACCGGCAGCGACAGGACGTAGGAGTCGAGGTGCTCGTTCTTCAGGCCGGTGACGAGGTCGAAGAAGCCGAGCCTGCCGTGGCGCGCGGGCTTGACCGCGATACCGACGGCCGCCTCGGTGTAGAAGTCGATGTCGCACACGTCGTAGCGGAAGAACATGACCGAGACCAGGCCGAGGCCGGGCACGATCTCCAGCGGCGAGAGTTCCTCGGGCAGCCGGGAGCGGATCGCGCGGGAGGGCGCGAGCATCGTGAGCCGGGCGGTCGAGATGGTGTAGTAGAAGTTCGGGGTGAGGGTGGGGCCGATCGGGGAGTCGACCTTGATCTTCGGGAGCTTCCGGAAGAAGTCCACGTTGCTGACGCGCGGGTCGCGGGCGATCGCGTCCAGGTCCGGGGCCATGCGGTAGCGGTCGTACATCCCGTCCTTGGGGACGGTGACCTCGTGGCCTCCCAGGTCGACCTTGACGATGTCCTTCTGGTTCGACGACATGGTGCTCTTTTCCCACTCCGATGTAAGCGGTGTATACATTGAACTGCAGGACGCCATGTTTGCAGCGTCAACACTGAGGTCGGGGCAATTCTCGCGGAATGTTCCGGGGATGCCCCCGCGTAACGGCGAGCTCCCGCTCCGGTAACGGGGAGCTCCCGCTCATCGCACCTTGCCGAGCCGCCGGTACGCGGTCGAGAGGATGCTGGACCACACCGTGGCCACCGCTCCGGGCGGGGCCGCGGGCTCGTGCGTGTTCTCCGCCTCGTGGGGCTCGGTAGACGACACCTCTGCCGGGGCGGGGCGTGACAGGGAGCCGCCGCCCGAGCGCTCCTCGCTCAGGTCCTCGTCGTGCTGGGCCGGCTGCGTCATCCCCGTACTCCCTGTCGTGCCTCGGCGGTGTGGAGCGGTGCCGTTCAGGTCGCGTTCTGGCGCTTCGACAGCCAGGTGCGGTAGCCGCGCAGCGCCTTGCGCTGCAAGCGCCGTTCGGAGACCAGGGCGATCGCCGGGTGGGTGCCGGGCCTGGTGCCGCTGCCGCGGGCGAGACGGCGCATCTGGTGGCGCACCAGGGCCATGCTCGCGGCGGAGGCGAGGGCCTTGTCGGACCAGTTCACCTGCCGTATCTGCCGGTCGGCCTCGCGCTTGCGGCCCCAGCGGTCCGGCAGATCGGGGGTGACGGCGAGCGCCGTACCCATGCCGATGACCGCGACGCCGCTGTCGAGGACCTTCTCGGCGGTCGCCCGCCTGGTGATGCCTCCGGTGAGCATCAGGGGCAGCGGGCTGGTCCTGACCAGGTCCTTGGCCAGGTCCAGGAAGTACGCCTCCCGGGACCGGGTACGGGCGTCGGCGGAGCGGCCGGTCATGGCGGGGCTCTCGTAGCTGCCGCCGGAGAGCTCGACCAGGTCGACGCCGAGCGGCTCGAGCAACGCGATGACCTGGCGGGCGTCGTCGGCGTCGAATCCACCGCGCTGGAAGTCGGCGGAGTTGAGCTTGACCGCGACGGCGAAGGAGGGGGAGACGGCGGCGCGGACGGCGCGGACGATGTCGAGCAGCATCCGGGCGCGGTTCTCCAGGGATCCGCCCCACCGGTCGGTGCGTGTGTTGACCAGGGGGGAGAGGAACTGGGACAGCAGGTAGCCGTGCGCCGCGTGGACCTCGACGCCGTCGAAGCCGGCCTCCTCGGCGCGTCGAGCGGTCGTCGCGTACCGGGCCACGGTCTCGCGGATCTGCTGCGGGGTCATGGCGGTCGGCTTGCCGAAGCGGCTGCTGTGCTTGCCCAGGCTGACGCCGATGTCGGTCGGCCCCCACACCACGCCGGGCATGTCGGAGGCCACCTGGCGGCCGGGGTGGTTGATCTGCATCCATATCGCACCGCCGCCGGACTTGCCGGCCTTGGCCCACTCGGTGAACGGGGCCAGGGGCGCCTTCTCGTCGAGCACGACGCCGCCGGGCCCGGTGAGCGCCTCGGCGTGCACCATGACGTTGCCGGTGATCAGCAGTCCGGTGCCGCCAGCGGCCCAGCGCCGGTAGAGCGTGAACAACTGCTCGTCGGGGAGCTGACCGTCTCCGGCCAGGTTCTCTTCCATGGCCGCCTTCGCTATGCGGTTCTTGAGCACCACCCCGGAGTGCAGGGGGAGAGGTGAGAACAGGTCGGTGGTCATAAGGGTCTCTCTCTCGCATGGAGCACCGAAAATGTTTACACCACTCACATTAGCGCCTGATGTGAGTGATGCAAACATTGAGAGGTGTGCGCTGCGTCGCAGGGGACGGGCCTTTGTCTGCGGTCAAAGCCCCGGGTCGTCTGTCCGTGTCGGAGTCTCGGGTCGTCGCGCCCGTGCGGCGGCGTGACCGGGCGGCCGGGCCGCCCTCGGTCGCGGGCGCGCGGCAGCGCCCCGGCCGTGCGGAGCCGAGCGGCTTGCCTGACGGGGCGAAGCGCGTGGCCGTCGCGGGGCGGCGGGGGCGTAGGGGCGGCCCGGCGGGCCGGTCAGGCGTGCGGGATGCGCACGAACCCGAACACGTCGTCGACGAGCCCGGCGAGGGAGAGGTCTGCGCCGGCCTCGGACCAGCGCACCAGGGCGACGTCGAAGCAGCCCAGTGCGGTGTTGATCATCGTGTGGGCCCTGAGGTCCGCGTCCGGGGCGTCGGGGCCGATCCGGGACGCGAGCTCCGGCACGAGGGCGTCGGTCCAGGCCAAGTGCTTCTCGCGTGGCCGTGCCGAGGGGGTCCTGGGCAAGTTCCCGCCGGTCCATGTGGTGACCGCCCGGGCCGTGGCCCCGCTCGACCGCCCGGCCGCCTGGGGCATTCCGCTGCTGCGGCCGTAAGGCGAGATGCTCGCGCTCAAGGGCGACACCGCCGAGGAGGAGCTGAAGGCGTCCGCAGGTGGCGCGCGCAGGCCGGGCGGCTTCTCCCCTCCTGAGCACCTGAAGCAAGGAGGGGGCGACGCCGCCGCTCTGACGGTCGAGGCACAGCCCGTCACCCAGGGAATCTCCGCGCCCAAGCGGGAGGCACTCTTCGCCCCTGCAAACCAACCGCCTTCGCGTCGGTGAGTCGGTGCGTGCGTGGTCGTGTGGCCGACGTACTGCAAGCGGTCGCGTCCACGTCACACCGGATCCCTTCCAACCAAGAAGGGCACGCGTGCGGGTCTCACGCGAACCCGTCTCCTCGTCTTCGACCAGGGGGTAACGCTTCGCGACCGCTCCGCAAGATAAACGTCCACGGCTCCAGTTGCACACGTCATGGTTCAGGGCGGCATCCGCTGGGCGAGCAGGGTCACGTCGTCGGTGTTGCCGGGTGGCATGCGGTCGAGTAGCTGATCGCACAGGGTGTCGAGCGGTTCGTGGGCGAGAGCGAGGGCGTGGTGGCGCAGACGGGTGAGGCCGGTGTCGAGGTCGCTGCCGGGGATTTCGATCAGGCCGTCGGTGTAGAGCAGCAGGGCGGAACCGGCGGCAGCGACTGCGCGGCGTTCGGTCGGCTGCCGACGGTGCTCGAACCGGCGCCAAGGAGGAGCCCCTGCCGGGCTTCGAGGTACTGCGCCTGTCCGTCCTGGGCCGGCAGGAGGGGCGGCGGATGCCCGGCACTGGTCCACCGCAGCGTCCATGGGCCGGTGTGCGGGCTGCCTTCGAGCAGGGCGAGGACGAGGGTGGCCGTGGGGACGGTGATGATGGCGGGCAGGGCGTCGTCCTCGGCGATCTTCTTGGACAGGGGGGCGAAATCGCTGCCGCCTGCGGGGGGAGGTGGGCGACGGGGAGGGGTATACGCGGTCATGCTGTCGGCGTGTCCTTCCCGGCTGACGGGCCGCATCCGGTCGGGCGGTGTGCGCCGGATGTGATGCGGCGGCCGGGGTACCCACATCCCCTGCCTTCGGACCGGCACCCCGGTGCTCGTCGGCCCGAGCCTGCGGATGTCGCCGGGCTTTGACGTCGTGAGGTCCTCCCCGGAGGGTGGCCGCTGTCTATGAACCTGCCGCGCTGGCAATCGGGGCGAAGCGGCATGACAGGGATATAAGACACTAGCCTCGGGCCATGGTGACGCGTACCCGGCTGTATCACGACGGCACTCTGGTACTGGAGGACTTTCCCGTCAGTGACGTCCCTGCGCATCTCGCTGATCCGGCGTCGGTCCTGTGGATGGACCTGCACCGGCCCGGAGCCGCTGAACTCACCATGCTCGGTCAGGAGTTCGGCATCCACGAACTGGCTCTGGAGGATGCCGCCCAGCGTGGACAGCGGCCGAAACTTGACCGCTATCGCACCCACGAGTTCCTCAGCGCCTAAGCCGTGACCGTCAGCCCGGACGATGCGCAGCTGACGTACAGCGAGATCGCCGTATTCCTCACCGGCCAGGCCATGATCACCGTCCGCAAGGACGACGGCCTCGACATCGAGGACGTCGTCGCCCGCTGGGACGAGAGCCCGGACCTGGCCGGCCACGGCGTCGGATTCCTGCTGCACGGTCTGCTCGACCATCTCGTGGACGGACTTTTCGCCGCCGTCCAGCAACTGGACGACAGCATCGAGGAGCTGGAGGGCCTGCTCTTCGCGGCCGGGCGCCGTGAGATCGAAGCCGTGCAGCGCCGGGTTTTCGCACTGCGTAAGTCGCTCGTCCGGCTGCGCCGCGTCGTGCTTCCGATGCGCGAGGTGGTCAACGGGCTCATGCGCCCCGGCCTGCACCTGATCACCGACCCTCTCGTCCCGTACTACCAGGACGTCTACGACCACGTGCTGCGTGCGACCGAGTGGACGGAATCACTGCGGGACCTGGTGGCCTCGGTCATGGAGACGAACCTCTCGGTCCAGGCCAACAGCATGGACCTGATCATGAAGAAGGTGACGAGCTGGGCCGCGATCATCGCCGTACCCACCGCGATCACCGGGTGCTACGGCCAGAATCTCCCCTTGCTGATCACGATCGGAGGCAATCGGGAACGCCTGGGCAGTGAGGCGTCCTTCGCGGCGCTGTGCGGGGTCAGCCCCGTCGAGCGTTCCTCGGACAGCCGGCAGTACCGTCGCCTCAACCGCGGCGGCGACCGGCAAGCGAATGCGGCCCTGCGGCGGATCGTACAGACTCGCCTGCGCGTCGACCCACGCACCCAAAACCACTACGAACGTCGCAACAAGGAAGGCAAGACCCGGCGCGAGAGAGTCCGAAGCCTCAAGCGCTACGCGGCCCGGGAGGGTTTCCACCTGGTCGGACCTGTGCAGTCGCAAGCCTCATTTCAGGGGCCGTCGTGAGACGTGAGATGGTCTGATGCGTGAGTGAGACACCACCGAACACGCTGCAATACCGCTTTGACGGGCCAGAAGACGCGCCGGTCCTGATCTTGGGTCCCTCACTGGGTACCACCTGGCACATGTGGGACCGTCAGGTGCCGGAGCTGGCCAAGCAGTGGCGGGTCTTCCGGTTCGATCTGCCGGGGCACGGCGGCGCCCCGGCGCACCCCGCCGGCTCCGTCGCCGATCTCACCGGCCGGCTGCTGGCCACGCTGGACGCGCTCGGCGTGCAGCGCTTCGGCTACGCGGGCTGCGCGCTCGGCGGCGCCGTCGGGATCGAGCTGGCCCTGCGCCACCCCGAGCGGCTCGCCTCGCTCGCGCTGGTCGCGGCCTCCCCCCGGTTCGGCACCGCGGACGAGTTCCGGCAGCGCGGAGTGGTGGTCCGTACCAACGGGCTCGACCCGATCGCCCGGACCGCGCCCGACCGCTGGTTCACCGGCGGGTTCGCCGCCGCGCAGCCCGCGATCACCGAGTGGGCCGTGCAGATGGTGCGCACCACCGACCCGGGATGCTACATCGCCGCCTGCGAGGCCCTGGCCACCTTCGACGTACGGCCCGAGCTGGGCCGGGTCGGCGTGCCGACACTGGTGCTGGTCGGCTCCGACGACCAGGTCACCGGCCCGGCCGAGGCCCGTACCCTGGTCGCCGGCATCCCCGACGCCCGGCTCGCGGTCGTACCCGGCGCCTCCCACCTGGTGCCGGTCGAGCAGCCCGCCGCCGTCACCGACCTGCTCGTCCACCACTTCTCCACCGCCTGGCAGCAGCCCTTCGACACCGGGCAGACCGCCCTGCCGGCCGCCGCCCCCGCCGCGGCCGCCGTCCCGGCACCCGCCCCGGCCGTGCCGGCGCAGGCCGCGCCGGTCGCCGAGATCGCCCCGGCCGCCGAACCCGCCGAGGCCGACGGCCCGCCCGACCGGTACGAGACCGGGCTGAGGATCCGCCGCGAGGTGCTCGGCGACGCGCACGTGGACCGCACGCTGGCGGACTCCGACGCGTTCTCCGGGGACTTCCAGGACTTCGTCACCCGCTACGCCTGGGGCGAGATCTGGGACCGGCCGGGCCTGGACCGCCGCACCCGCAGCTGCGTCACGCTGAGCGCGCTGGTCGCGGGCGGCCACCTGGAGGAGCTGGCCGCCCACACCCGCGCGGCCCTGCGCAGCGGACTGACCCCGGCCGAGATCGCCGAGGTGCTGCTGCAGACCGCCGTCTACTGCGGGGTACCGGCCGCGAACAGCGCGTTCCGGGTCGCCCAGCGGGTCATCCGGGAGGAGACCACACCCGCCGGGTAGCGGCGCGCGCGACGGACGCGGGCGTGAAGATGGGAGACATGAAGCTCACGAAGAAGTCCCACGCCTGCGTCCGCCTCGACAAGGAGGGCCGGACGCTCGTCATCGACCCGGGTGCCTTCTCCGAACAGGACGCGGCGCTCGGCGCGGACGCCATCCTGATCACGCACGAGCACCCGGACCACTTCGACGAGTCCCGGCTGCGCGCCGCCATGGAGGACAACCCGGCCGCCGAGATCTGGACGCTCGAGTCGGTCGCCGGGCGGATCTCCGCGGCCTTCCCGGGCCGGGTGCACACCGTCGGCCACGGCGACACCTTCACCGCCGCCGGCTTCGACGTCCAGGTGCACGGCGAACTGCACGCGGTGATCCACCCCGACCTGCCGCGCGTCACCAACGTCGGCTATCTGATCGACGGCGGCGCCCTCTTCCACCCCGGCGACGCCCTCACCGTCCCCGACCGCCCGGTGCAGACCCTGCTGGTCCCGGTGATGGCCCCCTGGAACAAGATCTCCGAAGTGATCGACTACGTCCGCGAGGTCGCCCCGCGGCGCGCCTTCGACGTCCACGACGCCCTGCTCACCGACCTCGCCCTGCCGATCTACGAGGGCCACCTCGGCCGGCTGGGCGGCACCGACCACCAGCGCCTGGCACCCGGGGCGGCGGCGGAGGTCTGAGCCCGTTGTCACAGGCGCCGGGTAGGTTGTGGGACATGCGCATCGCTACCTGGAACGTGAACTCGATCACCGCCCGCCTGCCGAGGCTGCTGGCCTGGCTGGAGAGCAGCGGCACCGACGTGCTCTGCCTCCAGGAGGCCAAGGTCGCCGAGGAACAGTTCCCGTTCGACCAGCTGCGCGAGCTGGGCTATGAGGCCGCGGTCCACGCGACGGGCCGGTGGAACGGCGTGGCGGTGCTCTCCCGCGTCGGCATCGAGGACGTGGTCAAGGGTCTGCCCGGCGACCCCGGCTACGAGGGCGTGACCGAGCCGCGCGCCCTCTCGGCGACCTGCGGCCCGGTCCGCGTCTGGTCGGTGTACGTGCCCAACGGCCGCGAGGTGGAGCACCCGCACTACGCCTACAAGCTCCAGTGGTTCGAGGCCCTGAAGGCGGCCGTGCACGGCGACGCGCGGGGCAGCCGCCCGTTCGCCGTCCTCGGGGACTACAACGTGGCGCCGACCGACGACGACGTCTTCGACGCGGCGGCCTTCGAGGGCTCCACCCACGTCACCCCCGCCGAGCGCGCCGCGCTCGCCGGCCTGCGCGAGGAGGGTCTGGACGACATCGTGCCCCGCCCGCTGAAGTACGACCGGCCCTTCACGTACTGGGACTACCGCCAGCTGTGCTTCCCCAAGAACCGCGGCATGCGCATCGACCTGGTGTACGGCAACGCGCCGTTCGCCCAGGCCGTCAAGGACGCCTACGTCGACCGCGAGGAGCGCAAGGGCAAGGGCGCCTCCGACCACGCGCCGGTGGTGGTCGACCTGGACGTGTGATGCCACGCTGGGGGCATGCGTCTTCCGTTCCTGGGCCCCCGGCACAAGAAGGACGGTGCGGCGGCGCCGCCCGCCGATCCCGAGGCGGTGGCCGCGCTGCTGGCCGAGTGCGATCTGCTGCGCGCCCAGGCGGCCGAGGGGGGTGTCCGTCTCGACGACACCCCGGCCTCCCTGGAGGCCCTGGACCAGATGGTCCCGCGCTGGCGCGACGACCCCGAGATCCTGCCCTGGCTGGGCCATGACGCCGGGCTGTACCTGGGCACGGTCCTGGTGCGCACGGTGCCCGGCGCCGCCTGGCGGATCCGCCCCGACGGCGAACCCGTCGTACGGCTCGCCTCCGGCCGGACGGTGGAGGTGGGGCCGGCCGGGCAGGAGTGGGCCGTGAACGGGGTCCCCGAGCTGTCCCAGCTGTACGCCGAGCTCGCCGAGGACTGAGCCCGCCCCGGCCCCCGTCGGCAGGCCCGGGGCCGCCCGCTGACGTAAATACGGCTAATGCCCTGAAGGTGCGTGTCGTCCCCCGACCGCTCCACCGGCTGGATAGGTTGCGGCAACCGACACAGCCGAGAGCGAGCGGGGCTGCGGATGGCCGTCGATCCGTTGATCGAACTGCGCAACGTGAACAAGTACTACGGGGAGCTGCATGTCCTGAGGGACGTCGACCTCACGGTCGGCAAGGGGGAGGTGGTCGTGGTCATCGGCCCGTCGGGCTCCGGCAAGTCCACGCTGTGCAGGACGATCAACCGGCTGGAGACCATCGAGTCCGGCACCATCACCCTCGACGGACAGCCACTGCCCGCGGAGGGCAAGGCCCTCGCCCGGCTCCGCGCCGAGGTCGGCATGGTGTTCCAGTCCTTCAACCTCTTCGCCCACCGGACCGTCCTGCACAACGTCTCCCTCGCCCAGGTCAAGGTGCGCCGGCGGCGGCAGGAGGAGGCCGACCGGCGCTCCCGCGAACTCCTGGACCGGGTCGGTCTGCTGAACCAGGCCGACAAGTACCCCGCCCAGCTCTCCGGCGGGCAGCAGCAGCGCGTCGCCATCGCCCGCGCGCTCGCCATGGAACCCAAGGCGATGCTGTTCGACGAGCCCACCTCCGCCCTCGACCCCGAGATGATCAACGAGGTGCTGGAGGTCATGCGCCAGCTCGCCCGGGAGGGCATGACCATGGTCGTCGTCACCCACGAGATGGGCTTCGCCCGCGCCTCCGCCAACCGGGTCGTGTTCATGGCCGACGGCCGGATCGTGGAGGACCGCAGCCCGGAAGAGTTCTTCACGGACCCGCGCAGCGACCGCGCCAAGGACTTCCTCTCCAAGATCCTCAAGCACTGACCGGGGGACCGCGACCCATGTGCCGTACCACCCGTGTGCCCCGCGCCCTGTGCGCCCTGCTCGTGCTGCTGGCCGCCGCCTGCGGCAAGGAGGGCAGCCCGCCCGGCAAGGGACCGGCCGCCGGGAGACTCCCGCACTACCGAGTGGCCCGGGACGTCCGCCTGCCCGCCTCCCGGACCTGGGCCCGGGCCCAGCGGCGTGGCCACTTCATCGTCGGCGTCAAGGAGGACCAGCCCTACCTCGGCGAGAAGGACCCCGCCACCGGCACCTACTCCGGCTTCGACATCGAGATCGCCAAAATGATGTCCGCCTCCCTCGGACTCGCGCCCCGGACCATCCGGTTCCGCACCATCGCCTCCGCCAACCGCGAGACCGCCCTGCAGAACGGCCAGATCGACTACTACGTGGGCACCTACACCATCAACCCCAACCGCAAGAAGCTCGTGGGCTTCGCCGGCCCCTACTACATGGCCGGGCAGTCCCTCCTGGTCCGCAAGGACGAGCACACCGTCCACGGCCCGGCGGACCTCGCCGGCAAACGCGTCTGCTCGGCGGCCGGCTCCACGCCGTACCAGCGCATCCGGGCCGACTACCCGAAGGCGGTCCTCGTCGCCTACGACACCTACTCCGTCTGCGTGGACAACCTCCTCACCTACCAGGTCGACGCGGTCACCACCGACGACGCCATCCTGATCGGCTACGCGGCCAAGGTCCCCGACGAACTCCGGCTCGCCGGCAAGCCCTTCTCCAAGGAGCCCTACGGCATCGGCGTCCCGCGCGGCGACACCGCCCTGCGCCTCGCCCTCGACGACGCCCTGGCGGCCCGCGAGAAGAACGGCGACTGGAAGAAGGCGTACGACGCCACGCTCGGCCTGTCCGGCGTGCCCGCACCCCACCCGCCCGCCATCGACCGCTACCCGGCGGGCTGAGCGAGGACGGCATGAACGTACTGACAGACAACTTCCCCGCGTACCGCGCCGGTTTCCTCGGCACCCTCGAACTGACCGTCTACGCCTCCCTGCTGGCCCTCGCCCTGGGCTTCCTGATGGCGTCCTTCCGGGTCGCGCCCGTCGGCTCCCTGCGGATCTTCGGCGCCGTGTGGGTCGCCGTGCTCCGCAACACCCCGCTCACCCTGCTGTTCTTCGCGGTGCTGCTCGGACTGCCCCGGTTCGGACTCGTCCTGCCCTTCGAGGTGTTCGCGGTCCTCGCCCTCGGCTGCTACACCTCCGCCTTCGTCTGCGAGGCGCTGCGCTCCGGCATCAACACCGTGCCCAAGGGACAGGGCGAGGCGGCCCGCAGCCTCGGCATGACCTTCGGGCAGACCCTGTCGCTGGTCGTACTGCCCCAGGCGTTCCGGTCCGTGATCCCGCCCGTCGGCTCCACCCTCATCGCGCTCGCCAAGAACTCCGCCATCGCGGGCGCCTTCAGCGTGACCGAACTGCTCGGCACGTACAAGACGCTCAACGAACTCGGCTACAACATCATCTGGACGTTCGTCTGGATCGCCGTCGGCTACCTCGTCATCACGCTCGCCATCAGCGCCCTGTTCCACGCGCTGGAGCGCCGGTGGGGGGTCGCCCGATGACCGAGGCCTCCGCGCTCTACGACGTCCCGGGCCCGCACACCCGGCGGCGGCACGCCATCTACGGCGTCCTGTCCACCGCCGTCCTCCTCGCGCTGCTCGCCTGGATCCTGTACCTGCTGTTCCACACCCACCAGTTCACCGCCGCCAAGTGGACGCCCTTCGAGTACCAGGGCATCCAGATGCTGTTGCTGCGCGGCCTCGGCAACACCCTGAAGGCGTTCGCCGTCGCGGCCGTCCTCTCCCTGGCCCTCGGCGGGCTGCTGGCCACCGGCCGGCTGTCGGACCACCGGCCGGTGCGCGCGCTCGCCACGCTCCTCGTGGAGTTCTTCCGGGCCATGCCCGTCCTGGTGATGATCTTCTTCATCTTCGTGGCGCTGAAGGTGCAGCCGCTGCCCGCGCTGGTCGCCGGGCTCACCCTCTACAACGGCTCGGTGCTCGCCGAGGTATTCCGCTCCGGCGTCCACGCGGTCGAACGCGGCCAGCGGGAGGCCGCGTTCGCGCTCGGCATGCGCAAGACGCAGGTCATGGCGCACGTCCTCGTGCCGCAGGCGGTGCGCGCCATGCTGCCCGCCATCATCAGCCAGTTGGTGGTCGCGCTGAAGGACACCTCCCTGGGCTTCCTCATCACCTACGAGGAGTTTCTCCATGCCGGGAAACTCATCGCCTCCAACCTCGACTACGATTTGCCGTTCATCCCCGTGGTGATGGTGATCTCGCCGATCTACATCGGGATGTGCATGCTGCTCTCGTGGTTCGCCGGCTGGGTGTCCCGCCGTGAGCAGCGCAGCCCCAAGACCGAGGCGGTGGCTCACGCCCCGGCCGGCCCTGGGGCGCTGCTGCCCGGTGGGGAGCCCCCCATGGCCCCGAAACCCTGAGGGGGGCGGCAGTTCAACGGGCCAGGCTCGTCCGGCGGCAGCCGGAGATCACTGCTCGCGGAGCGGGACGGACACCTGTGACGGGTCGTCCCCGGGCGAGGAGAAGGTCAGCTGCGCGCCGGACGGGTTGTGCTCGCCGGTGTGACATCCGCCACCGGCCCGAGCAGGCCCGCGCCGTACGCGTGTTCGAGCCCCGGCATGGTGGGCCCGGATACCCCGGCGTACTGTCGGTACAGTGTCGTTCTGGTTACGCTGCGCGGACTGTCCCGACGGGAGGTACGCATGGGTCGCCCAGGCAAACGGAAACTGGCGGTTCTGGCGGTTTCGGCCGCCGTGGTGTCGGTGTCGGTGGGGGCGGCGCCGCCCGCCGCCCCGGCGAGCGAGACGCCCACCAAGACACCCGTGGCCGTGGGGTACGGCGGAGCGGTCGCCAGCGTCGACGCGGACGCCTCCGCCGCCGGCATCGAGGTGCTCAGGCGCGGCGGCAACGCGGTGGACGCGGCCGTCGCCACGGCCGCCGCGCTCGGCGTCACCGAGCCCTACTCCTCCGGCATCGGCGGGGGCGGCTACTTCGTCTACTACGACGCGAGGACCCGCACCGTCCACAGCATCGACGGCCGCGAGACCGCGCCGCTCGCCGCGGACTCCGGCCTGTTCACCGAGAACGGCAAACCGCTCCCCTTCGCCCAGGCCGTCAGCAGCGGGCTGAGCGTCGGCACCCCGGGCACCCCCGCCACCTGGCAGAAGGCCCTGGAGGAGTGGGGCACCGAGAATCTGCGCACGGTCCTGAAACCGGCCGAGCGAATAGCCCGCGACGGCTTCACGGTGGACGAGACTTTCCGGGCCCAGACCGCGGAGAACGAGACGCGGTTCCGCTACTTCCCCGACACCGTGAAGCTGTTCCTGCCGGGCGGCCGGCTCCCCGTCGTCGGCTCCACCCTGAAGAACCCGGAACTGGCCCGCACCTACGAGCAGCTGGGCCGCGAGGGCACGGCCGCCGTGTACCGCGGGGACATAGGCGACGACATCGTCAAGACCGTCGAACACCCGCCCGTGGACCCCGCCTCCGGCTGGAAGGCCCGCCCCGGCAAGCTCGCCGAGAAGGACTTCGCGGTCTACCGGGCCAAGCTCCAGGCCCCGACCAGGACCTCCTACCGCGGTCTGAACGTCTACTCCATCGCCCCGTCCTCCTCCGGCGGCACCACCGTCGGCGAGGCCCTCAACATCCTGGAGCGGACCGACCTGTCGAAGGCGGACCAGGTCCGGTACCTGCACCGCCTCATCGAGGCCAGCCGTGTCGCCTTCGCCGACCGCGGACGCTGGGTCGGCGACCCCGCCTTCGAATCCGTACCGACCCGGCAGCTGCTGGCGCAGCGGTACGCCGACTCTCGCGCCTGCCTCATCAAGGACGACGCCGTCCTCACCAGCCCGCTCGCCCCCGGCGACCCGCGCCGGCCGGCGCCCTGCGGCAAGGGCGGCACCGCGGCCCCGACGACGTACGAGGGCGAGAACACCACCCATCTGACCGTGGCCGACAAGTGGGGCAACGTCGTCGCCTACACGCTCACCATCGAGCAGACCGGCGGCAGCGGCATCACGGTGCCCGGCCGGGGCTTCCTGCTCAACAACGAGCTGACCGACTTCTCCTTCGCCCCCGCCAACCCGGCCGTCCACGACCCGAACCTGCCCGGCCCGGGCAAGCGCCCGCGCTCCTCGGTGGCCCCGACCATCGTGCTGGACCGGCACGGAAAGCCCGTCGTGGCGCTCGGTTCACCCGGCGGCGCGACCATCATCACCACGGTCCTCCAGACCCTGACCGGCTTCCTCGACCGGCACCTGCCGCTGGTCGACGCCATCGCCGCACCGCGCGCCAGCCAGCGCAACACGGCGAAGACCGAGCTGGAACCGGGGCTGTACGACAGCGACCTGAAGCGCCGCCTGGAGGCCATCGGGCACTCCTTCAACCCCACCCCCGAGATCGGCGCCGCCACCGGCGTCCAGCGCCTCCCGGACGGCAGGTGGCTGGCCGCCGCCGAGAAGACCCGCCGCGGCGGGGGCTCGGCGATGGTGGTACACCCGGCCCGGTAGTCCTCCGGCCGGTGGACCAGGATGCCCGCCGAGGCCAGCTCCCTGACGGGGCCGCCCCTCGGCGGGCCGCCCCCTGGCGGGACCGCCTCCCGCCGGAGTACCAAGTCGGTCGAGTTGTCGGCCCAGGTGACGGCGGACAGTTTGCTGCAGTTGGTCGCGCTCGCCACGGAGCCGGCGCCCCTACTCGGTCGGTCAGCTGTTGGCCAGTGCGTGGTCGAGGAGGGGCAGCAGGCGGTCCCAGTGGCGCTGCAGTCCGGCGGGGTCGAAGGCGTCGGTGTCGGACATGGTGAACCCGTGGACGGTGCCGGGGTAGATCTCGGAGGTGTAGTCGACCTTCGCGGCGTCCAGGGCCCGGTTGAGTTCGCCGAGGGCCTGGGGCGTCAGGTCGCTTTCGGCGTGGCCGAAGTGGACCTGGGCGGTGATCCCGGCGAGGGCGTCGGGCCCGTCCGCGCCCACGGGGCCGTGGAATGCGGCGAGGGCTGCCACCTGGCCGGGGTGCGCCGCGGCGGTGCGCGTCGCCAGGAGGCCGCCTATGCAGTAGCCGGTCACCGCGACCGGCCCGGCGCCGACCTCGGGCTGGGTGGTGAGGAACCTGAGGTAGGCGTTGGCGTCGCTCAGGACACGTTCGACGGTGTGCGCCTCGATCAAGGGCATCACCTGGGCCATGAGCGCGGGCCTGACCTCTTCTCCGATGTGCTCGGGAAGTTCGATCACCGGTGCCGGGCCGTGCCGGTAGAAGAGGTTGGGGACGAGCACGTAGTACCCGTGCCCGGCCAGTTCGCGGGCCATCTCCCGCAGCACGGGCCGGATGCCGAAGCCGTCCGCGTACATCAGCACCCCTGGGTGCCGCTCGCCGCGGTCGGGGAAGGCGGCGAAGGCGTCGGCCCGGCCGTCCGTGGTGGGAATCTGCAACGTCTTGGTGGGCATGGATCCTCTTGTCGTGGTTGATGTGTCGAACCTCTGATCAACACGACGGAGGCGGAGCACGCGCGGCAGCGCAAGATCGTCGATCGAAGAGCGGGCCCGTACCGGCCCGCACGGCGCTCAGTAGAGCACCGGGTCACCAATCCGTGTGTGGCGCAATGCCGTCCCGGTATTCATGGCCGCAGAGCGTAGCCCACCGGGCGAAGGCGACGCCAGCACCCCAGTCCACAGTGCGGCGCCTCTCGTACCCCGCCGCATCGGATGAACGCCTCATCAACATCGTGGACCTGGAGTGCGAGGTGGTACCCGAACATCATCACCGCCAGTTCCTGCAACGAGCCGTTACGCACCCATGCCTTCGGCCGCTGCCGAACGGCATCCAGCAGGTCACAGACGTCCCGTCACTCCTCGACGGCCCGCGCCTTCAGCCCTCCACCCGACGCCCCCACCACATCCCCTTCCCCAGCTGACATCACCAGCAAGCTAACCCGCCACCTTGACAGACTGCATAGGGGCACCCCCGCGGAACGGCGGCAACCGCCAAGGGGGGAGCACGCCCGGCGCGGCAGCCTCTGGACCCGGCTGCGCCCTTCGATGGGCCGGGCCTGCGGCACGGGCTCCGGCCGCGCATGACCGCGCTCCGGCCGGGCCGGCGCCCTGGCGGGGTGGCACCGGGCGGGGTCCCGGCCTCCCGGCGGGGCCGAATCCAGGCGGTCGGACTCGGCGGGCCCCAGCCTCCCAGTGGGCGCTGCCCCGCGCCGTAGGATCCGGGCTTCGGCCTACAGCTCCGGGGCGGGGGGCCGGGCCTGGGTGTCGGGGGCGGGCGGGGCCGGCTGGTCGGTGCGGAAGTGCAGGCGGCCGTCCTCGGCGTCCACGGTGACCCGGCCGCCCTCCGAGAGGGTGCCGTTCAGCAGCAGCCGGGACAGCTGGTTGTCCACCTCGCGCTGGATGGTGCGGCGCAGCGGCCGGGCGCCGTACTCGGGCTGGTAGCCGCGCTCGGCCAGCCAGTCCACGGCCGCGCGCGTGAACTCCACCGACACGCCCTGCCCCTCCAGCAGCCGCCGGGTGCTCTCCAGCAGCAGATCGGTGATCCGCCGCAACTGGTCGCCCGTCAGCTGCCGGAAGACCACGATCTCGTCGATGCGGTTGAGGAACTCCGGGCGGAAGTGCTCCCGCAGCGGCCGCAGGATGCGTTCGCGCCGCGCCTCCTCGTCGGCCTCCGTACCGCCCGGCCCGAACCCGATCCCGGTACCGCGCCGGGTGATCGCCTCCGAGCCCAGGTTGCTGGTCATCACGATGACCGTGTTGCTGAAGTCCACCGTCCGGCCCTGCGAGTCGGTGAGCCGGCCGTCGTCCAGCACCTGGAGCAGGATGTTGAAGACGTCCGGGTGCGCCTTCTCCACCTCGTCCAGCAGGAGCAGCGAGTACGGGTGCCGGCGCACCACCTCGGTGAGCTGCCCGGCCTCCTCGTGGCCGACGTACCCCGGCGGGGCGCCCACCAGCCGGGAGACGGTGTGCCGCTCCTGGTACTCGCTCATGTCCAGCCGTACCATCCGCTCCTCGCTGCCGAACAGCGCCTCCGCCAGCGCCCGGGCCAGCTCGGTCTTGCCGACGCCGGTCGGGCCGAGGAAGAGGAAGCTGCCGATCGGCCGGTTCGGGCTGGCGAGCCCGGCGCGGGAGCGCAGCACCGCCTCGGAGACCACGGCGACCGCCTCCTCCTGGCCGACCACGCGCTGGTGCAGGTGCTCCTCCAGGCCGAGCAGCCGCTCCTTCTCCTCCTCGGTCAGCCGGCTGACCGGGATGCCGGTCTGCCGGGACACCACCTCGGCGATGGCCTCCGCCGTCACCTCCAGCCGGCCCTCGTCGGCCTTGTCGTGCTCGCCGGCCGCCGCGATCCGCTGCTTCAGCCCGGTGATCCGGTCGCGCAGCTGCTTGGCCTGTTCGTAGTCCTCGTCCGCGACCGCCTGGTCCTTGTCCCGCAGCAGCTGTTCGACCTCGCGCTCCATGGCGCGCACGTCCGTGCCCTTCGTCCCGGCGCCGAGCCGGACCCGGGCACCGGCCTGGTCGATCAGGTCGATCGCCTTGTCCGGCAGCCGCCGGTCGGTGAGGTACCGGTCCGACAGCTCCACGGCGGCGACCAGCGCCTCGTCGGTGTACCGGACCTGGTGGTGGGCCTCGTAGCGGTCGCGCAGCCCGCGCAGGATCTCGATCGCGTCCGTGACCGTCGGCTCCGGTACCAGGATCGGCTGGAACCGGCGGGCCAGCGCCGCGTCCTTCTCGATCCGGCGGAACTCCTCCAGCGTGGTCGCGCCCACGATGTGCAGCTCGCCCCGGGCCAGGGCGGGCTTGAGGATGTTCCCGGCGTCCATCCCGCCGCTGTCGCCGCCGGAACCGGCGCCGACGACGGTGTGCAGCTCGTCGATGAAGACGATCAGCCGGTCGGAGTGGGCGCGGATCTCCTCCACGATGTTGTTCAGGCGCTCCTCGAAGTCGCCCCGGTAGCGGGTGCCGGCCACCACCCCGGTCAGGTCCAGGGCGACCACCCGCCGCCCGGCCAGCACGTCCGGCACGTCGCCGTCGGCGATGCGCTCCGCCAGCCCCTCGACGATGGCCGTCTTGCCGACGCCCGCGTCACCGATCAGCACCGGGTTGTTCTTGCCGCGCCGGGACAGCACCTCGATGGTCTGCTCGATCTCGGTGTCCCGGCCGATCACCGGATCGACCCGGCCCTGCCGGGCCAGCTCGGTCAGATCACGGCCGTACTTGTCCAGGGTGGGCGTGCCGGTGGGCCGCTGCCGCTCCGGTCGGGGCTGGGCGCTCTCCGGTGCCTCCGGGGGCAGCGAGCGCGGCGAGTACCGGGCCGCGTTCAGGATGTGCCCGGCCGCCGAGTCCGGATTCGACGCCAGCGCGCTGAGCACGTGCTCCGGGCCGATGTACCCGGCGCCGCCCGCCCGCGCCATGTCGTGCGCGTCCAGCAGGGCCCGTTTGACGGCCGGGGTCAGCGACAGCGACGTCGGCGGCGGGCCCTCGCCCGGCGGGTGCCGCACCGGGCCCGCCCGGTCGTCGATCTCCGACGCGAGCGAGTCCGGGTCCGCGCCCGCCCGGCTCAGCAGGCTCCGGGTGGGCTCCGCCGACACGGCCGCGCGCAGCAGGTGCTGGGTGTCCAGATCGCGGCTGCCGTGCTCGGCGGCGTACTGGGCGGCCCCTCTGACCAGCTCCCGGGCCGGCTGGCTGAGCAGACGGCCGATGTCGATGTGGCGTGGTGCCCCGCCGACGGCTCCGCCGAAGAAGCGGGCCAGGAAATCACCGAAGGGGTCAGGAGGGTAGCCGTTGGTCATGGCGTGGGGTTCCTTCGCTGACGACATGCGGAGCAGCCGGGTAACCCTGGGGCGGGTCGCTCATGCCCACGATGACACGATCCGTTCGGCCGGGCATTTCGCCCACGGGAGTGCGGTGCCGCCCCGCGTCCCTTCGGGGCGTCTACCGTTCCGTGAGGATCCGGGGGCCCGACTCCGTGACGGCCACCGTGTGCTCCACGTGGGCCGCCCGCGAGCCGTCGTTCGTGCGCAGGGTCCAGCCGTCGGGGTCCTCGTGGTAGCCGTCCTTGCCGCTCGCGATCAGCATGGGCTCGATGGCGAGGACCATGCCGGGGCGCAGCGGCATGCCGCGGCCCGGGCGGCCCTCGTTCGGGACGTCGGGCTCCTCGTGCATACGACGGCCCACGCCATGGCCGCCGAAGCCCTGCGGGATGCCGTAGCCGGCCGTGCGGCAGGCCCGGCCGACGGCGTGCGCGATGTCCCCGACGCGGTTGCCGGCGACGGCCGCCCCGATGCCCGCGGCCAGCGCCCGCTCGGCGGTCTCGATCAGCCGCAGGTCCGCCGGGCGGGGGCGGCCCACCACGAAGCTGATCGCCGAGTCCCCGGCCCAGCCGTCCAGCACGGCGCCGCAGTCGACGGAGAGCAGGTCGCCGTCGCGGAGCCGGTAGCCGGTGGGGATGCCGTGCACGATCGCGTCGTTCACCGAGGCGCAGATCACCGCGGGGAAGGGGGTCGGGGCGAAGGAGGGGCGGTAGCCGAGGAACGGCGAGGTCGCGCCCGCCTCGCGCAGCACCTCCCGGGCCACCTCGTCCAGCTCCAGCAGCGTGACGCCGACGTCCGCGGCCTCCCGTACGGCCGTGAGGGCGCGGCCGACTACCCGGCCCGCCGCGTGCATCGCGTCGATCGACGCTTCGGTCTTCAGTTCCACCATGCCAATTACTATACCGGTATTTAAATTGGGTGCACACCGGCCGGGCCGGGGGAGGTCGGCCCGGGGCACAATGGGGGCATGGTGCGCACCCCTCTCACTCCCGAAGAGCGCGAACGCGGCGAGCGGCTCGGGCTGCTGCTGCGCGAGGCGCGCGGCGACCGGAGCATGGCGGACGTCGCCGCCGCGGCGGGCCTCTCGGCCGAGACGCTGCGCAAGATCGAGACGGGGCGGGCGCCGACGCCGGCGTTCTTCACCGTGGCCGCGCTCGCCGGGGTCCTCGGCCTGTCCATGGACGAGCTGGTGGCGCGCTGCGCCCTGGTGCCCGTCTGAGCCGCCCGCCCGCCACCCGGTGACCGGCTCCTCCACCGGAGTGTGAAACACGGTCGACTCCGCGCTTTGACGACGATGGTCTTGGCAAGGGCCGTCCGGAGGCTTACGTTCGTCCCTCTACGGCCCTGCTCTACGGGCGTAGAGGCTCTGACGTCGCGTCGAAGGAGCAGCTCATGGCCAACGTCGTCCGCGCCGCTCTGGTCCAGGCCACCTGGACCGGCGATACCGGGACCATGGTGGCGAAACACGAGGAACACGCCCGCGAGGCGGCCCGCCGGGGCGCGCGGATCATCGGGTTCCAGGAGGTCTTCAACGCCCCCTACTTCTGCCAGGTCCAGGAGCCGGAGCACTACCGCTGGGCCGAGCCCGTCCCGGACGGCCCGACCGTGCGCCGCATGCGCGACCTGGCCCGCGAGACCGGCATGGTGCTCGTCGTCCCGGTCTTCGAGGTCGAGCAGTCCGGCTTCTACTACAACACCGCCGCCGTGATCGACGCCGACGGCAGCTACCTCGGCAAGTACCGCAAGCACCACATCCCCCAGGTCAAGGGCTTCTGGGAGAAGTACTACTTCAAACCCGGCAACCTCGGCTGGCCCGTCTTCGACACCGCGGTGGGCAAGGTCGGCGTCTACATCTGCTACGACCGCCACTTCCCCGAGGGCTGGCGTCAACTGGGTCTGAACGGCGCCCAGTTGGTGTACAACCCGTCCGCCACCCACCGGGGCCTGTCCGCCCATCTGTGGCAGCTGGAACAGCCCGCCGCGGCCGTCGCCAACGAGTACTTCGTCGCCGCCATCAACCGGGTCGGACAGGAGGAGTACGGCGACAACGACTTCTACGGCACGTCGTACTTCGTCGACCCGCGCGGACAGTTCGTCGGCGAGGTGGCGAGCGACAAGGGCGAGGAACTCCTCGTCCGCGACCTGGACTTCGGGCTCATCGAGGACGTGCGCCGACAGTGGGCCTTCTACCGCGACCGCCGCCCCGACGCCTACGAAGGGCTGGTGCGGCCGTGAGCGACCTCTACTCCCGCCACCGCGGTGTCATGCCGGACTGGCTCGCCCTCTACTACGACGACCCGATCGAACTCACCCACGGCGAGGGCCGCCACGTCTGGGACTCGGCCGGCCGCAAGTACCTGGACTTCTTCGGCGGCATCCTCACCACGCTGACCGCCCACGCCCTGCCCGAGGTGACCAAGGCGGTCACCGAGCAAGCGGGCCGGATCGTCCACTCCTCCACCCTCTACCTCAACCGGCCGATGGTCGAACTCGCCGAGCGCATCGCCCGGTTGAGCGGCATCCCGGACGCCCGGGTGTTCTTCACCGCCTCCGGCACCGAGGCCAACGACACCGCCCTGCTGCTCGCCACCGCCCACCGGCGCAGCAACACCGTCCTGGCCATGCGCAACAGCTACCACGGCCGCTCCTTCAGCGCGGTCGGCATCACCGGCAACCGCGGCTGGTCCCCGACCTCCCTGTCCCCGTTCCAGACCCTGTACGTCCACGGCGGCGTGCGCAGCCGGGGCCCGTTCGCCCACCTGGACGACCGCGCGTTCATCGACGCCTGCGTCGCCGACCTGAAGGACGTCCTCGGCCACACCCGGGCCCCCGCCGCGCTGATCGCCGAACCCGTCCAGGGCGTCGGCGGGTTCACCTCGCCGCCCGACGGACTGTTCGCAGCCTTCCGCGAGGTGCTCGCCGCCCAGGGCATCCTGTGGATCGCCGACGAGGTGCAGACCGGCTGGGGCCGCACCGGCGACCACTTCTGGGGCTGGCAGGCGCACGCCCGCAGCGGTCCGCCGGACATCGTCACCTTCGCCAAGGGCATCGGCAACGGCATGTCCATCGGCGGGGTCGTCGCCCGCGCCGAGATCATGAACTGCCTGGACGCCCACAGCATCTCCACCTTCGGCGGCACCCAGATCACCATGGCCGCGGGCCTCGCCAACCTCACCTACCTCCTCGAACACGACCTCCAGGGCAACGCCCGGCGGGTCGGCGGACTGCTCCTCGAACGGCTCCGGGCGGCCGCCGCCGGGCTCCCCTGGGTGCGCGAGGTGCGCGGACGCGGGCTGATGATCGGCATCGAGCTGGTGAAGCCGGGCACGGACGAGGCCGACCCGCGGGCGGCCGCCACCGTGCTGGAGGCGGCCCGCCAGGGCGGCCTGCTCATCGGCAAGGGCGGCGGGCACGACAGCAGCGCCCTGCGGATCGCCCCGCCGCTGTCCCTCACCGTCGCAGAGGCGGAGGAGGGCGCGGCGATCCTGGAGGACGCGCTCAGGAGCCCGTACTAGAGCAGCAGCCCGTGGTTCCGCGTGACCGCGCACGGGGGGGCGTGCGGGCCGCTGACGGGTCCTGACCCGAGCCGAGCGACCGAGGAGCAGCATGAGCAGCCGTACCGTCATCCGCCACGGTCTCGTCATCACCGCGGCGGACGAGATCCACGCCGATGTCCTCATCGAGGACGGCCGTGTCGCCGCCCTGGCCACGCCCGGCTCGCAGGGCTGGACCGCGGACCGCGTGATCGACGCCACCGGAAGATACGTCATCCCGGGCGGCGTCGACGTGCACACCCACATGGAGATGCCGTTCGGCGGCACGCGCGCCGCCGACACCTTCGAGACGGGCACCCGGGCCGCCGCCTGGGGTGGTACGACGACCATCGTGGACTTCGCGGTGCAGAGCGTCGGCCACACCCTGCGCGAGGGCCTGGACACCTGGCACGCCAAGGCCGAGGGCAACTGCGCGGTCGACTACGCCTTCCACATGATCGTCTCCGATGTGAACGACGAGACGCTCAAGGAGATGGACCTGCTGATCGAAGAGGGCGTCACGTCGTTCAAGCAGTTCATGGCCTATCCCGGTGTCTTCTACTCGGACGACGGGCAGATCCTGCGCGCCATGCAGCGCGCCGCCGGGAACGGCGGGCTGATCATGATGCACGCCGAGAACGGCATCGCCATCGACGTGCTGGTCCAGCAGGCGCTGGCCCGGGGCGAGACCGACCCCCGCCACCACGGGGAGGTCCGCAAGGCGCTGCTGGAGGCCGAGGCCACCCACCGCGCCGTCCGGCTCGCCCAGGTCGCCGGGGCCCCGCTGTACGTCGTCCACGTCTCGGCGACGGAGGCGGTCGCGGAGCTGGCCAGGGCCCGCGACGAGGGACTGCCCGTCTTCGGCGAGACCTGCCCGCAGTATCTGTTCCTGTCCGCCGACAACCTCGCGGAACCCGGCTTCGAGGGCGCGAAGTACGTGTGCAGCACGCCGTTGCGGCCCCGGGAGCACCAGGCCGCGCTGTGGCGGGGCCTGCGGACGAACGACCTCCAGGTGGTCTCCACCGACCACTGCCCGTTCTGCTTCACCGGCCAGAAGGACCTCGGCCGGGGCGACTTCTCGAAGATCCCCAATGGCCTCCCGGGCGTCGAGAACCGCATGGACCTGCTCCACCAGGCCGTCGTCGACGGTCACATCTCGCGCCGCCGCTGGATCGAGATCGCCTGCGCCACCCCGGCCCGCATGTTCGGCCTGTACCCGAAGAAGGGCACCATCGCCCCGGGCGCCGACGCGGACCTCGTCGTCTACGACCCGCACGCCGAGCAGGTGATGTCCGCCGCGACCCACCACATGAACGTCGACTACTCGGCGTACGAGGGCAAGCGGGTCACCGGCCGCGTCGAGACGGTCCTCTCGCGCGGCGAACCCGTCATCGACCGGCGCGTGTACACCGGCCGCGCCGGGCACGGCGTCTTCACCCCGCGCTCCACCTGCCAGTACCTGAACTAGGAGCGGACACCATGGACTTCGGACTGGTGCTGCAGACCGACCCGCCCGCCTCCCGCGTCGTCGCCCTGATGCGGCGGGCCGAACGCAACGGCTTCCGCTACGGCTGGACCTTCGACTCCGCCGTGCTCTGGCAGGAGCCGTTCGTGATCTACAGTCAGATCCTCGCGAACACCGAGCGGCTGACGGTCGGGCCGATGGTCACCAACCCCGGGACGCGTACCTGGGAGGTCACGGCCTCGACCTTCGCCACCCTGAACGACATGTTCGGCAACCGCACCGTCTGCGGCATCGGCCGCGGCGACTCCGCGATGCGGGTCGCGGGCCGCAAGCCGAACACCCTGGCCCGGATCAGCGAGGCCATGAAGGTCATCCGCGCCCTCGGCCGGGGCGAGGAGGCCGACCTCGGCGGCACCCGGATCCGCATCCCGTGGATCAGGGAAGGCGCCGAACTCCCCGTCTGGATGGCCGCGTACGGCCCGAGGGCGCTGAAGACGGCCGGCGAGGAGGCCGACGGGTTCATCCTCCAGCTCGCCGACCTGTACCTGACCGAGTACATGGTGAAGGCCGTCAAGGACGCGGCTGCCGCGGCCGGCCGCGACCCGTCCGAGGTGACGATCTGCGTCGCCGCCCCGGCCTACGTCACCGAGGACGACACGCCCGAGGCCCTCGCCCATGCCCGCGACCAGTGCCGCTGGTTCGGCGGCATGGTCGGCAACCACGTCGCCGACCTCGTCGCCCGGTACGGCGAGCGCTCCGCCGAGGTCCCCGCGGAACTCACCGGCTACATCAAGGCCCGGCAGGGCTACGACTATGCCCACCACGGGCGCAGCGGCAACCCGGACACCACGTTCGTACCCGACGAGATCGTGGACCGGTTCTGCGTCCTCGGCCCCGCCGAACGGCACATCGAGAAACTGACCGCGCTGCGCGCCCTGGGCGTCGACCAGTTCGCGCTGTACGACATGCACGACGCCCAGGAGACGACGATCGACGTCTACGGCAGCCGGATCATCCCCGCCCTCACCACCTGAACACCGCGACGGACGGAAGCCGGCCGGTGACCGGCGGGCGCGCGGCCGGGCTCAGTCCCGGCCGCCGTCCAGCGTGGCCACCGCGGACCGCGCCGCCTTGATGGCGCCCTGGTTGATCTCGTCCGTCGTCGGTGCCTTACGGGTCTCGAAGTCGCTGCCGCTGTAGGTGACGACGACGAGCGCGTTGGCGACGCGGACCAGCACCACGCCCTCGCGGGTCTGCTGCCCGTCCTGCGTGGTGAGGCCGACGAAGCTGTACGCGCTGTCGCCGAGCCCCGGCACGGCCCCGCCGCCGCTCCTCTCCGCGGCCCGCTGCTCGTACTCCTCCCGCGCCTCCTGGTCCGAGGCGCCGATCTGGAACGACACGTCCAGCCAGCGGTAGTCGTAGCCGTGGAGCGCGTTCCAGGAACAGGTGCGGCGCAGCTCGGTGTCCGTCGAGGGGATCTCCTTGCCGGCCGGCTCCGCACCCGGCACCAGGGACTTCAGGGCCGCGGCGGGCACAGCGGCGCAGGGCGCGGGCGCGGTGGTGTGCACGGGGGGCGCCGCGGTGGCGGACGGGGCCGCCGTGGAGGTTCCGGCGGCCGGGGCCAGGGCCGTCCGGTGTGCGGCGGCGGGCGGTGCGGCCGGGCCGGAGGCCAGCACCCAGCCGGTGCAGGCGAGCACCGCGACCGGGGACAGACGCGCGGTGAGAGCGAGCGGCAGAGGAAGGGAACGCACGGCACACTTCTCGTGGAGGAGAGGGGTGGAGGGGTCCGCGGGGCGGACGGGGTACGACAGTGTCACATGACTGCCCGCGGGCGGAAGTGCCACCGCACTCCGTACCCACCCGATCACGCACACCGGCCATGACGTGCCGCTCCGTCCGCGACGCGCCGGGACCTCCGGGGGCTACGGCACGCGCGCCGTCCACCGGGGCGAGCCGAACTTGGTCCGCGCCAGCTCCTCGGCCCGGGCCAGCTCCTCGTCGGTGACCACGCCCGCGGCCAGGCCGTAGCGCGCGCGGAAGGACTCGATCATCCGGTCGATGACGGCCTCGCGCGGCAGGCCGGTCTGCCGGCGCAGCGGATCGACCCGCTTCTTCGCGCTCTTCGTCCCCTTGTCGGACAGCTTCTCCCGCCCGATCCGCAGCACCTCGACCATCTTGTCGGCGTCGATGTCGTACGACATCGTCACGTGGTGCAGCACGGCGCCCGGGCCGCCGTCGGGGCCGACCATCCGCTTCTGCGCGGCGCCCGCGATCTTTCCCTGGTCGGTGGCGATGTCGTTCAGCGGCTGGTACCAGGCCCGGATGCCCAGGTCGCCGAGGGCGCCCAGCACCCAGTCGTCCAGATAGGCGTAGCTGTCCTGGAAGGACAGGCCCTGGACGAGGGACTCGGGCACCGACAGGGAGTAGGTGATCGTGTTGCCGGGCTCCACGAACATCGCGCCGCCGCCGGAGATCCGCCGCACCACCTCGACGCCGTGCCGGGCGGCGCCCTCCGCGTCGACCTCGTTGCGCAGCGACTGGAAACTGCCGATGATCACCGCCGGGGCGCCCCACTCCCACACCCGCAGCGTCGGCGGTCGGCGGCCCGCGGCCACCTCGGCGGTCAGCACCTCGTCCAGCGCCATGTGCAGGGCCGGGGACTGCGGGGCCTCGTGGATCAGCTGCCAGTCGTAGTCGGTCCAGTCCGTGGCGCGGGCGAGCGCCCGGCGCACCGCGATGCCGACGCCCTCCGAGGTCAGGCCGTACATCACCGTCCCCGCGGGCAGCGCCGCGTCGACGCGCGCGGCCAGCCCCGCCGCGTCGGTGTCCGCCGGGGCGCCCTCCAGCGCGCCGTTCACCGCGTCCAGCGCCTCGTCGGGCTCCAGGAAGAAGTCACCCGCCACGCGCACGTGCCGCAGCACGCCGTCCTCGACGTCCACGTCCACGACGACGAGCTTGCCGCCGGGCACCTTGTACTCACCGTGCACTGCCTTGGCCTCCGTTCCTGCCGCACGAGATCAACGTCCGGCCCGCCCGGGGTGTTCCCGGAGCGCCGCGCCCGTCCACGGCACCCCGGCGCCTCATCACGCGTAGCCGGCCGCGCGACGGGGCAGCTTCTGATCCGGCAGCCGGTCGAGGCGGGCCGGCCGACGCGCGCACACCGAGGTGAGAGATGCGGTTCACGACCCGACCCACCCTTCAGGGCACCTTCGGCATGGTCTCCTCCACGCACTGGCTGGCCTCCCAGTCGGCGATGGCGGTGCTGGAGGACGGCGGCAACGCCTTCGACGCGGCCGTCGCCGGCGCGTTCGTGCTGCACGTCGTGGAACCGCATCTGAACGGGCCGGCCGGCGAGGTTCCGATCCTGCTCGCCCCGGCGGGCGGCGCGGTGCGCGTGCTCTGCGGACAGGGCGTGGCACCGGCCGGCGCCACCCCGGCCCACTACCGGGGCCTGGGGCTGGACCTCGTCCCCGGCACCGGACCCCTCGCCGCCGCCGTGCCCGGCGCCTTCGACGCCTGGCTGCTCCTGCTGCGCGACCACGGCACCAAGTCTTTGGAGGACGTCCTCGGGTACGCCATCGGCTACGCCGAACACGGGCACGCGCCCGTGGAGAACGTCGGCGCGACCGTGGAGAGCGTACGGCGGCTGTTCGAGACCGAGTGGACGTCGTCGGCCGAGGTGTACCTGCCCGGCGGCCGGCCGCCCCGGCCCGGCACGCTGCTGCGCAACCCCGCGCTCGCCGCCACCTGGAAGCGGCTGCTGGCCGAGACCGCCCGCGCGGGCGGCCGGGAGGCACGCATCGACGCCGCCCGCGAGGTGTGGCGCTCCGGGTTCATCGCCGAGGCCCTGGTACGGCAGGCCCGGCGGCCCACCCTGGACACCAGCGGCGAACGGCACACCGGCACCCTCACCGAGGCCGACCTGGCCGGCTGGTCCGCCCACTACGAGACCCCGGTGACGTACGACTGGAACGGCTGGACCGTGTGCAAGGCCGGCCCCTGGAGCCAGGGCCCGGTGCTGCTCCAGCAGCTCGCCCTGCTCCCGCCCGGACTGCCCGCCCCGGGCTCCGCCGACTACGTCCACCTGCTGATCGAGGGCTGCAAGCTCGCCATGGCCGACCGCGAGGCCTGGTACGGCGACGCCGCCGAGGTGCCGCTCGCCGAGCTGCTGTCGGACGCCTACAACGCCGGACGCAGGGCCCTGATCGGCGCGAAGGCGTCCTACGACCTGCGCCCCGGCTGCCCCGGCGGGCGGCCCCCGAGGCTGCCCGCCCACGCGTTCGCGCGCGTGCCGGCCGGCGCGCGGCCCGGGTTCGACCCGATGGGCGCCGGCGAACCCACCGTCGCCGCGCTGCCCGGCGCGCCCACCCTCGCCGAGGCCACCGGAGAGGCCCAGGTGACCGGGGAGCCCCAGGTGGCCGCCGACGGCACGACCCGGGGCGACACCTGCCACCTGGACGTGGCCGACCGCTGGGGCAACATGATCGCGGCCACGCCCAGCGGCGGCTGGCTCCAGTCCAACCCCGTCGTGCCCGAACTGGGCTTCCCGCTCGGTACGCGGCTGCAGATGACCTGGCTGGAGGAGGGCCTGCCGGGCACCCTCACGCCCGGCCGCCGCCCCCGCACCACCCTCACGCCCTCCCTCGCCCTGCGCGACGGGGTGCCGGTCCTGGCGTTCGGCACGCCCGGCGGGGACCAGCAGGACCAGTGGCAGCTGCACTTCTTCCTGGCCGCCGCGCTGGGCGCCCCCGTCCGGGGCGGTCTCGACCTCCAGGGCGCCATCGACGCCCCCAACTGGCACAACGAGAGCTTTCCCGGCTCCTTCCACCCGCGCCGCCGGCGCCCCGGCAGCGTGACCGTGGAGTCCCGCATGGACCCCGGGGTGATCGAGGAACTGCGCCGGCGCGGCCATGACGTCACCGTCGGCCCCGCCTGGTCCGAAGGCCGGCTGTGCGCGGTGGCCCGGGACCCGGACACCGGCATCCTGTCGGCGGCGGCGAACCCACGGGGGATGCAGGGGTACGCGGTCGGCCGCTGACGCTCCCTCCCGAGGTCGGGACCGACGGTCCTCACGGGCTCCGTGCCGACGGTCCTTCCTGGTCGTACCCGGTGGCTCTCGTGGACCCCACGACACCGGCGGGCCTCGGCTGCCCGGGTGCCGTGCCTCCTCGCCCCCCGGGCCCCTTACCGGGACCCCTCATGTTCACGTCGATTCCACTCCGGGGCCACCCGCGGGGCGGGGGCTGTCAGTGGGGCGTGGTCTGATGGGAGACATGATCGAAGAGACGGAAACCATCGAGGAGTTTCTCGCCAGCCGCTCGGCCGACGTGGAGGAGGCGGTCCGCGAGGCCGCCGCGGCCGAGATCCTGCCCCGCTTCCGCCGCCTCGCCGCGCACGAGGTGGACCAGAAGAGCGGCCCGCACGACCTGGTCACGGACGCCGACCGCCTCGCCGAGCTGCGGCTCACCGAGACCCTCGGCGCGCTGCTGCCCGGCTCCGTGGTGGTCGGCGAGGAAGCCGTGCACGCCAACCCGGCGGTCTACGAGGCGCTCCAGGGCGACACCCCGGTCTGGATCGTCGACCCGGTCGACGGCACCCGCCAGTTCGTCCACGGCGACGACGGCTTCTGCACCCTCGTGGCCCTCGCCCACCGCGGCGCCCTGGTCGCCTCCTGGACCTACGCCGCCGCGCGCGGCCAGTTCGCCACCGCCGTCCGCGGCCAGGGCGCCTTCCTGGACGGCGAGCGGCTGTTCGCCGGCCCGCCCGCGCCCGGCCGGGACCTCGTCGTCGCCACGTCCCACCCGGACTACACCACCGACCGGCAGAAGCGCGCGCTGCGCGCCCTGTGGACCGACGGCCTCGCCCCGCGCCCGTGCGGCTCCGCGGGCCTGGAGTACCTCGCGGTCGCCCGGGGCGAGCTGGACGCCGTCGCGTTCTCCTGGGAGGCCGCCTGGGACCACGCGGCCGGGCTGCTCCTGGTCGAGGAAGCCGGCGGCGCGCACCTCACCCTGACCGGAGAGCCGTTCCGCGTCACCGGCGGCAACGCCCTGCCGTTCACCGCCGCGCGGGACGCCGCCACCGCACGCCGGGTGGCCGCCCTGCTGCGCACCGCCGCCTGACCCGCCCCGGGGCCCCGGGCCCCGGGAGTGTCGGTGCCCCGGCATATCCTGATCCCGAATGGCCGTCGGCTGACGAAGGAGTCCGAAGGTGCCGTCGATGCTCGATGCGGTCGTGGTGGGTGCGGGACCGAACGGACTGACCGCCGCGGTGGAGCTGGCCCGCCGCGGCTTCTCCGTCGCCCTGTTCGAGGCGAACTCCACCGTGGGCGGCGGTGCCCGCACGGAGGAGCTGACGCTGCCCGGCTTCCGGCACGACCCGTGCTCGGCCGCCCACCCCCTCGGCGTCAACTCCCCGGCGTTCCGCGCCCTCCCGCTCGACCGGTACGGCCTCGAATGGCTGCACGCCCCGCTGCCCATGGCCCACCCGTTCCCGGACGGCACCGCGGCCGTGCTGTCCCGCTCGGTGGCCGAGACCGCCGCCTCCTTCGGACCCCGCGACGCGGGCCCGTACCGCAGACTGGTCGAGCCCCTGCTCGCCCACTGGGACACCCTCGTACGGGACTTCATGTCCCTGCCGCTGACCGCGCTGCCCCGCGACCCGGTCACCCTCGCCCGGTTCGGCCTGGCCGGGCTCCCGCCGTCCACCTGGCTGATGCGCCGCTTCAAGGACGAGCGGTTCAAGACCCTCTTCGCCGGCCTCGTCGCCCATGTGATGGCACCGCTGGGCGGCCTCGCCACCAGCGCCATCGGGCTGGTCTTCGCCCTGTCCGCGCACGCCCGCGGCTGGCCGGTGGCCCGCGGCGGCTCCCAGGCCGTGTCCGACGCCCTGGCCGCGTACCTGAAGGACCTCGGCGGTGCGGTGCACACCGACTTCGAGGTCAAGCGCCTGGACGACCTGCCGCCCGCGCGCGCGTACGTCTTCGACACCTCGCCCGCCGCGCTCGCCCGCATCGCCGGCCTCGGCGACTACTACGCGAACTACCGCTACGGCCCCAGCGTCTTCAAGATCGACTACGCGCTGGACGGCCCGGTGCCGTGGACCGCGTCCGAGGCCCGCGTCGCCGGCACCGTCCAGATCGGCGCCAGCCGGGCCGAGATCGGCACCGCCCTGCGCGCCGCCTCCCGCGAGGGACGTGCGCCCGAACGGCCGTTCATGATCACCGTGCAGCCGAGCGTGGCCGACCCCACCCGGGCCCCCGAGGGCAAGCACGTCTTCTGGACGTACGGCCATGTGCCCAACGGCTGGTCCGGCGACCTCACCGAGGCCATAGAGCGCCAGCTGGAGCGCTTCGCCCCCGGCTTCCGTGACCGGGTACTGGCCCGCGCGACGGCCGGGCCCGCCGAGATGGCCGCGCGCAACGCCAACTACGTCGGCGGGGACATCGCCTGCGGTGCCGCCTCCGGGCTCCAGCTGCTGCTGCGCCCCAAGCTGTCCCTGTTCCCCTACCACACGCCCCACCCGGCCGTCTTCATCTGCTCCTCGGCCACGCCACCGGGGCCCGGGGTGCACGGCATGTCGGGCCACAACGCGGCCAAGGCGGTCTGGCGGAGACTGAGACAGAGCTGACCCGACGCGAGCGAGCCCGAGCCGCCCGGAAAGGCGGGACAGACATGACCACCATCACCCTCGTCCAGGGTGACATCACCCGGCAGCACGCCGACGCCCTCGTCAACGCGGCCAACTCCTCGCTCCTGGGCGGCGGGGGAGTGGACGGCGCGATCCACCGCCGCGGCGGTCCCGCCGTCCTGGCGGCGTGCCGCGCGCTGCGCGCTTCCCGGTACGGCAAGGGCCTGCCCACCGGCCAGGCGGTCGCCACCACGGCCGGTGACCTGGACGCCCGCTGGGTCATCCACACGGTGGGCCCTGTCTGGTCGCCGACGGAGGACCGCTCGCACCTCCTGGCCTCCTGCTACCGCGAGTCTCTGCGCGTCGCCGACGGACTCGGCGCCCGCACGGTGGCGTTCCCCGCCCTCTCCACCGGCGTCTACCGCTGGCCGATGGAGGACGCGGCCCGCATCGCGATCGCGACCGTACGCGCCACCCCGACCACCGTCGAGGAGGCGCGTTTCGTCCTCTTCGACACCCACGCGTACGAGACCTTCGCCCGGGAACTCGGCGGTCCCGGCCGACCCGGCTGACCGTCTCCGGCACGCGCGGAGCACAGCCGAACGCGACGGCGCGGATCGACAGGCGGGGAGATGCGCCACCACGGCCGGCGCGGGCGCCCTCCGTGCAGGACGCCCGCGACCGGTCCCCATGGCGAGTGGCGGCCCGGTCCCCGTCAGCCGTGCCGGGGCAGCCAGACCGGGGCGCTGCTGCCGCGCGGCACCAGGACGGTGCGGAAGCGGCCCGGGGTCCCCGACATGACCACCTGATCGGTGACGCCCTGGTAGCGGCCGCACGGCGTGTCGGCGGTGAACGTGTCCGGGTCCAGGTAGGCGTGCGGGGAGTCCGGGTCGGGGTCGAGCGCGGTCTTGCGGGCATAGGCCCGGTCGAACACGCCCAGGCTGAGGATCCAGGTGGCGACGCGGGTGAGGTTGAGGGTGACGCGGTAGCTGCCGCCCTCCTCGGCGCGCCGGATCAGCGCGGCGACCGCGCCGGTGGTGGCCAGCCAGGACAGGACGTAGTCGTTGACGACACTGATGTACGGCAGCCCCGGCGTGCTGGTCGGCCCGGCCGCGACCCCGTCCTCGCCCTCCATCAGCATGATGCCGGTGAGCGCGCCCGCGGTCTGGTCGAAGCCCACCCGGTGGGCCCACGGCCCGCTCTCGCCGGCCAGGGAGAAGCTGCAGTGGATGATGCCGGGGCGGATCGCCGCGGCCTCCTGAGCGCTCAGGCCGATCTTCTCCAGGTAACCGGGGCGGCGATTGGCGTAGAACACATCGGCGTCGCGCAGCAGCCGGCGGATCCGCTCGCGCCCCTCGGCGCCGTAGGGATCGATGGTGGCGGAGCGGACGCCGACGTTGGCGCTGTTGTACGTCGAGTCGTGCTCCAGCTCGTTCGGCCGCCAGATGTTGAGCACGTCGGCGCCGTGCTGGGCCAGGTCCCGGCCGACGCCGGCCCCGGCGATGATGTGACCCATGCCGAGGGCGCGCACCCCGGACAGCGGCTGCTCGGCGCCGGCGCTCAGCGGCTCGGGCACGCCGTCGCCGATCTTCTCTATCTTGATGAGCGGTTCCCGGGCGATGTACTCGTACGCCGGGTTCTCCAGGAACTCCTCGGTGGTGCGCAGCATCGGCATGACCACACCGGCCTCGTCACCGGCCCGTTCCAGGTCGGCGGCGTCCCACCGTGCGACGGCGTCGGCCACGGCCTGCTTCTCGGGCCAGGTGCGCAGCAGCTTGTAGACCGCGTTCTTGATCTTCGGGTAGGGGTTGAGCGGCATCACCCAGCGCCCGTCGCGGGTCCGGTAGAAGTCGAACCCGAGCGGGTTGACCGGGTCGGACGGGGTGCCGCCGGGGTAGCCGTTGAGCAGCTCCCACTTCTTGTCGTAGAACGGGCACAGCCGGTGCGGGGCCTTGCGCAGGTCCATGGTGATGTCCTGGCCCTCGCCGCCCCGCCGGCGCCACAGGGCGGCCAGGGCGACCGACTTGGCGGTCATCCCCAGGGCGGGTACGGCGCCCAGGCGCATGATGCTCGGCACGACCGGGTCGCTGCCGATGAACGTGATGGCGCCGCCGCTGTCCTCGGGGCGCAGGCCGGCCGAGGCCAGCACCTCGCGCAGGGCCTCGTGGATGTCGAAGCCGTCGTCTTCCTGGCTGACGGGGTGGGCGAGGGCCTTCCGGATGCGTGCGGTGACTGCTTCAGTGCTCATGTTCGGCCTCTGTCGGGTGGTTTACGGTCAGCTGTCGTAGCCCTCGCCGAGGGCGCGCATGACGGCGATCTGCCGGCGGTCGCGTTCGGCGGCGAGGTCCGCGACGCTGCCGCCGAAGTCCTCCGCCTGCTCGGTCAGCAACCGCCGGGTGCGCTCGTCGAACGCGACCCGCTCCTCGGCCATGCCGGCCCAGCGGCGCTCCATGCCGGCCCCGAGGTGGTCCATGAAGTGGGGCAGGCCGCCCTCGCCGCCGCCGAGGTGGAACGAGCGGAAGGGCCCGGCGACCGCCCAGCGCTGGCCGAGCGAGGAGGTGACGATGTCGTCCAGCTCCTGCATGGTGACCACGCCCTCGCTCACCAGGTGCACGCACTCCCGGAAGATCGCCGACTGGAGCCGGTTCGCGACGAACCCCGGCACCTCCTTGCGCAGCACCTGCGGGCGCTTGCCCAGGGCCCGGTAGAAGGCGCGGGCGCGCTCGGTGGTCTGCGGCGAGGTCCGCTCGCCCGGCACGACCTCCACCAGCGGTACCAGGTGCGGAGGGTTGAACGGATGGCCCACGACCAGCCGCCCCGGGTCCTTCAGGACGGTGGCGATCTCGGTGGCGGGGATGCCGGAGGTGGAGGTGGCGAACAGGGCGCCGGCGGGGGCGTGCTCCTCGATGGTGCGCCACATCGCGTGCTTGACTTCGAGCCGTTCCGGCCCGTTCTCCTGCACCAGGTCCGCCGCCCGGACCGCCTCCGCCAGGTCCGGTACGAAGGCGAGCCGGGCGGTGAGGTCCGAGGTGTCCAGGCCGAGCGCGCCGAGGGCGGGCGCGGCCTGCGCGATGTGTCCGCGCACGGCCTCGTCGACACCCGGCTGGGGGTCGCTGACCGTGACGGCGAGCCCGCGCGCGAGGAACAGGGCCGCCCAGGAGGCGCCGATCACACCTCCCCCCACGACGGTGACGTGACGGATTCCGGCGATGCTGTCGTGGTCGGACATGCGCGCCCTTCTCCTCTCGGTGTCTCTTCCCCGGCGTGCGGGTGCGGTCAGGCGAGGTAGTCGTGGACGACGTGGGCGCGGCCCAGGGTCAGGTCGGTGAGGACGTGGGCGGCGGAGAGGACCTCCAGCACCGGCAGGTCCGCGAGCGGGGCCAGCGCGTGGGCGAAGAACTGGAGCCGCGCGGGGCCGGTCCAGGCGCCCTTGACGACGATGTCGTCGATCTGCGTCCGGACGAGTTCGCAGATGCGCGGCGAACCGTCGTAGTGCGGCAGCTTCTTGACCATGAACACCGGCCGGGTCAGCTCCTCGCGGGCCTGTTCGGTGTTCAGCGGCCGGTGCTTGTAGCCCATCGTGGCGCGGGCCACCGGCAGGGTGCCGTGGTCGAGGGTGCCGACCAGGGTGTCCTGGTCGACGTACAGCCGGGGGCGGCCGGCCTTCTTCGGGAAGGCGCCGGTCTCCCGTCCGCTCGCGATGGCGGGGAAGCCGTCCACGTGCATCGAGACGCTGTACTCGCCCGCCTCGCCCTCGTGCTCCACGACGGCGAGCTGACCGGCCTCCGTGTAGTCGCCCAGCCCGGTGACGTCCGGCATACGCATGACCTCGAAGCGGACCAGCGGCTCGGCCACCCGCAGCGGCTCCGGCACCACCCGGCGCAGGACCTCCGGGTCCGTCCGGTAGGTGATGTTCAGGTACTCGCGGTCGGTGAACCGGTACGGGCCCGCCGGGAAGGCCGGGGCATCCAGCGGTGTCGACGGTGCACGGACGACGTCCTCGGCTCGCATGACTCTCGCCTGCCTCTCCTGGCCCCCTCCGGACTATCCGGAGCATAAGGGGCATAAGTGCGGCAAACATCTCGTCCGGTCGTCCCTGGAGGGGGTCGGGCGGGGCCGCACGCTCGGTGAGTTGTAAATGGCAACTGATGGCCACTCTAACGCCGTGGGCTGAGTGTTGCAAAATGCAACGTCTGACGGTCTGTGTGATCATGCGTACAGGACCGCGTACGGAGAAGGACGGACACACGTGACCGACGACGACACGGAGGTCCCGGGGCTCGTCCGGGAGCTGGTGACCCTCTCCCGGCGCTTCCGGGCCAACGCCGAACGGCTCCACCCGGATCTGAGCTTCGTCGACTACTCACTGCTGTCCGAGATGGCCGAGCGCGGCGGGGCCCGGGCCGGCGACCTGGTCGGGCTCTACGGTCTCAACAAGTCCACGATCAGCCGCCAGGTCACCGCCCTGGAGCGGGCCGGCCTGCTGGTGCGCGAGGCCGTCCCCGGCAACCGCCGCGTCCAGCTGCTGCGGCCCAGCGACCGGGGCCGGGAACTCCTCGCCCGCGCCGACGCCCGGATGTACCGCGAGGTCGACGCCCGTACCACCGGCTGGACCCCGGAGGAGGTCAGGGCCCTGCGCACCCTGCTGGCCCGCTACAACGCCGCCGCCTCCGCCGTCGCCGAGGACACCTGACGGGGACGGTGTCCGCCGGGCGCCCGTCCGGCCGGTCAGCGCAGCGAGCGCAGGGCCCTGCCGAGCCGTGCCACGCCGTCGGCGATGACACCGCGTGAGCCGGCCGCGTAGCCGAGGACCAGACCGGGAGGGCCGGGGGACTGGCGGTGCCAGGACAGCGGATGGCACTTCACGCCGTGCGCCAGCGCCGCCGCCGCGAACTCGGTGTCCGGCACGTCACCCGCGTACGTGACCGTGAGGTGCAGGCCCGCCGCCGCGCCGTGCACCACCGCGCCCGGCAACCGCGCGGCCAGGGCGGCGATCATCGCGTCCCGCCGTCCGCGATGGCGTCCGCGCACCAGCCTGAGGTGCCGCTCCAGCTCACCGGACGCCATCAGCCGGGCGAGCACCAGCTGCGGCAGCACCGCGTTGCCCAGGTCGTTGAAGCGCTTGGCGTCGACCAGCGCGGAATGGTATCCGGCCGGTGCCACCAGCCAGCCGGTCCGCAGCGCCGGCGCGAGCAGCTTCGAGGCGCTGCCCAGATAGCAGACCCGGTCGGCGAGCAGGGCGCGCAGCGCGGGGACCGGGGGCCGGTCGTAGCGGTGCTCGGCGTCGTAGTCGTCCTCCAGGATCAGCCCGCCCTCCCGCGCCCACTCCAGCAGCTCGCGCCGCCGTTCACCGCTGGTGACGACGCCGGTCGGGAACTGGTGCGCGGGGGTGAGCAGGACGGCCCGGGCGCCGGTCGCCCGCAGCGCGTCCACCCGTACGCCGTCCTCGTCCACCGGCACCGGCGGGGTCGCGAGGCCCCCGTTCGCCAGGTGCTGGCGGGCGCCCAGCGAGCCGGGGTCCTCCACCGCGACCGCGTCGACCCCGTCCGCCCGCAGCACCGGGTGCAACAGGGTGAGCGCCTGCGCGGTGCCCGCGACGATCAGCACGGACTCCGGGTCCACCCGTACGCCGCGCATCCGCGCCAGCCAGTCGGCGACGGCCCGCCGCAACGGGGGCGCGCCGCGCGGATCGCCGTACCCCAGCTGGTCGGCGGCCGATCCGGAGAGTACGGCACGTTCCGCCCGCAACCAGGCCGCCCGCGGAAAGGCGGTCAGATCGGGACGTCCGGGCGTGAAGTCCACGTCGGCGGGGGCGGCCCGCAACGCGTCGAACACATCGACTCCGGGCACCCCGCGGAAGATCGAGGCGGGGTCGGGGCCGGCGGGTACGCCGTGGGCCGGCCTGGCGGTGCTGTGGTGGGCGGAACCGCGGCCGGTCGCTCGGCCCGGGCTTCGGTGGGCGGGTGTGCCGGGGGAGGGCCTGGCGGGGCTCTGGTGGGCGGGTGTGTGGTGGAAGGGTCCGTCGGGGCTCTGGTGGGCGGGTGTGCCGTCGGTCGGCTTGGCCGGGCTTCGGTGGGCGGGTGTGCCGGGGGAGGACTTGGCGGGGCCTTGGTCTCCGAGGACGCCGTGGGCCGGCCCGGTGCGGCCAGGGTCCGTGGACGCGCCGCCGGACAATCTGACCGGGGTTCGGTCCCCGGGCTCACCGGCGTCACGTACCTCCGGCGGGCCCCCGTGCCCGCGGGCCTGACGTATCCCTGGCCCGTCGCCGTTCCTCAGGCCCGGTGGGTCCCCGTGTCCGCCGGTCTCGCGTATCCCTGGTTCGTCGCCGTTCCTCAGGCCCGGTGGGTCCCCGTGTCCGCCGGTGTCGCGTACCCCCGGCCCGTCGCCGTCCCTCAAGCCCAGCGGGCTCCCGTCCCTGCCGGCCCCGCGCACCCCCCGCTCCTTGGCACCCCCCGGGCCGGACCCGGGCGCCGGAGCCGGTGACGGGGGCGGAAGGAACGGGGCCGCGAGCACGATCGTGCCGGCGCGGCGGCGGCCCGCGGTCTGGCCGTCCTCGGCGAGGCGGCGGTACGCCTCCGTCACCACGCCGCGGGAGACCCGCAGGTCGGCCGCGAGGACGCGGGTCGGCGGGAGCCGGCCGCCCACCGGGAGCCGGCCGTCCGCTATCGCCGCCCGCAGCCGCCCGGCCAGCCACTCCGCCTTGCCGCCCTCGGGCACGTCGCCGGCGGCCAGCTGGAGGAAGTCGGATCCGCGCGCCGGCGGCTCCACCGTGTCCCGCCCCTTGTCCACGCCGCTCATGCTGTCACGCCTCCCGCACCGCCCCGCGCCCGGTCAGGGGCCGAACACGAACTCCGGCGCGTCCGGGGTGAGGACGGCCGACGCCGTGCCGGCCGCCCAGTGCGCCGCCACCTCCTCCTCGACCGCCTTCAGCACCTCCGCCACGGTGTCCGCGCCGCCGTCGTGCATCGCCTCCGTCACCACCAGCACCCGCCCCGTGCCCGCGCCGACCGCCGAGTGCCCGCTCTGCCGGTGGGTCCAGCGCCGCGCGTGCGCCCGGCCCGCCGAGTCGACGAAGGTCACCTCGCCCGGCGCGGGATGCTCGTCCCCGCCGCCGAACCGCGTGTACGTCTCGTCCCCCAGCGCCGGCCGCACCTCCAGCAGCGGCCCGGTGATCCGGTCGACGTCGAGCACCGCGACCGGCACCGCGTACGCCACCGACACCGCGTTGCACAGGTCCACCAGCGGATGGATGCGCGGCAGCCCGCCCTCCTTGCGCAGCCGGCGCAGCAGCGACTCCGAGGCCGACCGGACCTGGGTCGGCTTCACCCCCATCCGGCTGAAGGCCCGCCGCCAGGCCAGCACCTCGGGAAACTCGCCCTCGGCCGCCCGCGCCAGCCGCGCCACGGCCCGCGCGGTGTACGCGGCGGCACGCGGACCGGTGTCGACAGGGGCGCCCACACCGGCGGCGTACAGGACGCCGGCGGACAACTCGGGATACGCGGCCCGGACCGCTTCGGCATGCCGGAACCGCACGGTCACGCCACCACCGCTCGCACGCCGGAATCGGACGGAACACTCAACGGGACCTCCTCGGGTGATCGGAAACCCCACCCTGCCCCTCCGTTGGCCCGGTCGCCAGGGCCAAACACGGCGCGACGCACAGGTCCAAAAGACGCACGGGGCCTGCGCCGGCGGAAGGCTGCCCTGCCCGCCGGCCCCGGCGCCCCGCGTGACATCATCGGCCGGGTCCGGGAACAGCCGTACGAAAGCCGAGAAGCACGATGAACCCCGCTCTGCTGGACGACTTCTCCCTGGAGATGACCGGCAAGGACGTGCCCCGGCTGGAGGAGGCACGCGACGGCATCCCGCCGGGCACCCGGATCAACATCACCTTCCTGGCCGGCGAGGACACCGCCACCCGGCTCACGGCGGCCCGCGCGGTCAAACGGCTCGGCTTCGTCCCCGTACCGCACATCTCCGCCCGCCGGCTGTCCTCCCGCTCCGCCCTGGAGGAGTTCCTCACCGGACTCGCGGCCGACGGCACCGCCGCGAACGTGTTCGTCGTCGGCGGCGACCCCGCCCGCCCCGAGGGCCCCTACGAGGACGCCCTCGCCGTCCTGCGCACCGGACTGCTGCGCCGCCACGGCGTCCGGCACATCGGCATCGCCGGCTACCCGGAAGGCCACCCCGGCATCACCGACCGGGCCCTGTGGTCGGCGCTCACGGACAAGGCGGCCGCCATCGGCGCCGACCGGTGCGACGGCGACGTCATCACGCAGTTCGGCTTCGACGCGGACCCGGTCCTCGCCTGGCTGGAGGCCCTGCGCGCCCGGGGCGTGCACCTGCCCGTCCGGGTGGGCGTCCCCGGACCGGCCGGAGTGCGCCGGCTGCTGGGCTACGCCACCCGGTTCGGCGTCGGCACCAGCGCCTCCGTCGCCCGCAAGTACGGCTTCTCGCTGACCAACCTCATGGGCACCACCGGCCCGGACCGCTTCCTGCACGCGCTGGCCGACCGCTACGATCCCGACCGGCACGGCGTGGTGAAGGTGCACTTCTACACCTTCGGCGGACTGCGCGCCACCGCCGAGTGGATCGGCGGGTTCCGGCGGCAGCACACCCCCGCCCCCGCCCCCTGAGACGGTGAAGCCCCGGGCCAGGCCGGGTTGATGTCGGAATTCCGCCAGCACAGGGAGGGGCCGTGGACGATGCTGGACGCATGCAGACAGGCACTCACCTCGACCGGGAGCACTGCGTGCGCGCGGTGCGGTCCAAGGACGCGCGGTTCGACGGATGGTTCTTCACGGCCGTACTGACCACCCGGATCTACTGCCGCCCGAGCTGCCCGGTGGTGCCGCCCAAGCCGGAGAACATGACGTTCTACCCGAGCGCAGCCGCCTGCCAGCAGGCCGGGTTCCGCGCCTGCAAACGCTGCCGGCCCGACACCAGCCCCGGCTCCCCGGAGTGGAACCAGCGCGCCGACCTGGTCGCCCGCGCCATGCGGCTGATCGCCGACGGCGTCGTGGACCGCGACGGCGTCCCCGGACTCGCCGCCCGGCTCGGCTACAGCGCCCGGCAGGTGGAGCGGCAACTCCTCGCCGAACTGGGCGCCGGCCCGCTCGCGCTCGCCCGCGCCCAGCGCGCCCAGACCGCCCGGCTGCTCATCGAGACCACCGCGCTGCCCATGGCCCAGATCGCGTTCGCTGCCGGTTTCTCCTCGGTCCGCGCCTTCAACGACACCGTCCGGGAGGTCTTCGCCCTGTCCCCGAGCGAGCTGCGCGCCCGGGTGCCCGCGAGCGGCACCGGCACCCCCGGCGTGCTCACCCTGCGGCTGCCGTTCCGCGCCCCGCTCAACCCGTCCAACCTCTTCGGCCACCTCGCCGCGACCGCCGTGCCCGGGGTGGAGGAGTGGCGGGACGGCGCCTACCGGCGGACGCTGCGGCTGCCCTACGGCCATGGCATCGCCGCCCTCACCCCCCGGCCCGACCACATCGCCTGCCGGCTCACCCTGAGCGACCTGCGCGATCTGACCGTGGCCATCAGCCGCTGCCGCCGCCTGCTCGACCTGGACGCCGACCCGGCCGCCGTCGACGAGCGGCTGCGCGCCGACCCGCTGCTCGCCCCGCTGGTCGACCAGGGACCGGGCCGCCGGGTTCCGCGCACGGTCGACGAGGCCGAGTTCGCCGTCCGCGCCGTGCTCGGCCAGCAGGTGTCCACGGCCGCCGCCCGCACCCACGCGGCCCGCCTGGTCACCGCGCACGGCAAACCCCTCGACGACCCCGAGGGCGGTCTCACCCACCTCTTCCCCTCGCCCGAGGCACTGGCCGCCGTGGACCCCGAGGGCCTGGCCATGCCCCGCACCCGGCGCACCACCCTCACCACCCTGGTCCGGCTGCTCGCCGACGACGGCCTGCGCCTGGGCGTGGACACCGACTGGGCCGAGGCCCGCGCCCGGCTGCTCGCGCTGCCCGGCTTCGGGCCGTGGACGGCGGACATCATCGCCATGCGCGCCCTCGGCGACCCCGACGCGTTCCTGCCCACCGACCTCGGCATCCGGCGCGCCGCCAAGGAACTGGGCCTGCCCTCCACCCCGGCCGCGCTCACCGCCCGCGCGGAGAGCTGGCGGCCCTGGCGGGCGTACGCGGTGCAGTACCTGTGGGCGACCGACAGCCATCCGATCAACTTCCTGCCCCAGTAAGGCTCCTGAGGCCATCCTGAGACCAGGACACCGACGCCCGAGCACCCCGCACGAGGACCCCGCCATGAAGCAGCACACCGTCATCGACAGCCCCTACGGACCGCTCACGCTCGTCGCCGACGACGGCGTCCTGTGCGGCCTGTACATGGCCGGCCAGCGCCACCGCCCGCCGGAGGAGACCTTCGGCACCCCCGACGACCGCCCGTTCGCCAAGGCCGAGGAGCAGCTCGCGGCCTATTTCGCGGGCGAGTTGAAGGAGTTCACCGTGGAACTCCGGCTGCACGGTACCCCGTTCCAGCGCATGGTCTGGGAGCAGCTGACCCGGATCCCGTACGGCGAGACCCGCTCCTACGGCGAGCTGGCCGACGCCCTCGGCAACCCCAAGGCCTCCCGCGCGGTCGGCCTCGCCAACGGCAAGAACCCGGTCGGCATCATCGTCCCCTGCCACCGGGTGGTCGGCGCGAGCGGTGACCTCACCGGCTACGGCGGCGGCCTGGACCGCAAGCGCCGCCTGCTGGACTTCGAACGCGGAGCGGACGAGGCCCTGTTCTGACCACCCGCGACCCTAGACGCCGGCTTCCGCCGCCAGCCGGTCCAGCAGGGCGGGCAGTGCCGTGCCGATCGGTTCGCGGATCACCTCGTCGGCCCGGTCGTCGTACGGCGTCGGCTCGGCGTTGACGACGACGAGCCGGGCGCCGTGGTCGGCGGCGACCCCGGCCAGCCCGGCGGCGGGCTGCACCTGGAGGCTGCTGCCGACGGCGACGAACACCTGGCAGGCCTTGGCGATGGCCGCGGCCTCGCCGAGGACCACGGGATCGAGCCGCTCGCCGAACATCACTGTCGCCGGCTTCAGGATGCCGCCGCACTCCAGGCACGGCGGGTCCGGTTCGCCGGCCTCCACCCGGGCCAGCGCGTCCTCCATCGGCCCCCGGGTGTGGCACCGGGTGCAGACCACGCCCCGGGCGCTGCCGTGCAGTTCGAGCACCTTGCGGGCGGGCAGTCCGGCCAGCTGGTGCAGTCCGTCCACGTTCTGGGTGAGCACCCGGACCGGGACCCCGGACCGCTCCAGCTCGGCGACCGCCCGGTGCGCCGCGTTCGGCCGGGCCCCGAGCGCACCGCTCTCGCGCCGCATCAGCCAGGACCGGCGCCGGATCTCCGGGTCCGCCATGTAGTACTCGTACGTCACGAGCTTCTCGGCCTCCGGGTCGCGCCGCCACAGCCCGTTCGGACCGCGGTAGTCGGGGATTCCGGAGTCGGTGGAGATGCCGGCCCCGCTGAGCAGGGCGACGAGGGGCTTGGCCATGGCACCGAGGGTAGGGCGGGCACGCGGGCCGCCGCGAACGGATATGCCGGGCGGTACGGCGCGGGGTCCCGGAGCGGAGCCCTCCGGTGTACCGTCCCCTCATGGCCAAGGTGACTGTCTCGCTCGACGCCGCGCTCGTCGTGGAGGTCATGGTGCTCGCGGGGGTGGGCAGTCCGCAGGACGCCGTCGAGCTGGTGGTCCGGGACTACGTCGAGCGCGGCCACCGCACCGAGGCCCGGGCCGCCGCCCGGGAAGAGGCGCTGCGCGAGGTGGACGCGCGGCCCCGCGACCCGGAGGGCTGAGCGGTCAGGCCACCCGCCGGCCGTTCTCCAGCTCCACCGTGCCGCCGCCCTCCGCCAGCACGTCCAGGGCGGCCAGCACCCGGCGGCCCAGCACCTCGGGCAGATACGCCGTCAGCTCCTCGCGGGCGACCAGGCGCCAGGACAGCAGTTCCTCCTCCTGGAGCCGGATGGACTTCAGCTCCTCCTCGGTGAGCACACCCCCGTCGTACAGGTACGCCACCAGCGGCGGCCGGCCCGCGCCGTGCGCCCAGTCCACCGCGAGCAGCCGGCCCGGCGGGCGGTCCAGCCCGATCTCCTCCAGCGTCTCCCGGCGGGCGCCCTGGCGCGGCGTCTCCCCGGTGTCCGACTCGATGGTCCCGCCCGGCAGCGCCCAGCCCTCGCGGTAGTTCGGCTCCACGAGCAGCACGCGGCCCTCGGCGTCCCGGAAGAGCGCGGCGGCCCCGGCCAGGACCCGGGGCAGGCTCGCGATGTACGCGGCGAAGTCAGGAGTCGTGGTCATCGGGCCAGGGTAACCAGCCGGCCCGCCCTACGAACCCGCCGTCGCCAGGCGCAGGGTGCGTTCGGCCAGCGCACTGATCCGTACGCCGTCGAAGCCGAACACCGCGCTGCGCACCGTGTCCCGCAGCGGCTCCCGCCACCGGGCCGGGATCGCCCGCGCCCCGGTGCGCACCCCGGCCACCGAGCCGGCCGTCGCCCCGTTGGAGTCGGTGTCCAGGCCGCCGCGCACGGTCAGCGCGAGGGTCCGGGTGAAGTCGTCCTCGCCGTACAGCAGCCCGGCGGTGAGGACCGCCGCGTTGGGGACGACGTGGATCCAGCCGAGCCCCGCGGTCTCCTCGGCCGCCGTGGCCAGGGTCTGCTCCCACGGCAGCCCGGCCTCGTGCAGGCTCGCGACCCGCCGTACCGTCCGGGCCAGCCGGCTGCCCGCCGGTACGACCCCGAGCGCCGCCTCCAGCGCGTCCCTGACGGCCGGGGCGGTGAAGGAGGCCGCGATCAGCGCGGCGGCCCACATCGCGCCGTAGACGCCGTTGCCGGTGTGCGAGAGCACCGCGTCCCGGCGGGCCAGGCCGGCGGCCCGGGCGGGATCACCGGGGCAGGTCCAGCCGTAGACGTCGGCGCGGATCAGCGCGCCGATCCACTCCTGGTACGGGTTGTCGTACGTCGCGGTCAGCGGCGGCCGCAGACCGTTCGCCAAATTCCGGTACGCGGCCCGTTCCGCCGTGAACGTCTGCAGGTACGGCAGCCCGAGCAGCCACAGGTCGCCGACCTGCTCGGTGCTGAAGCCGAAGCCGTGGGTCTCCAGCAGGCGCAGGCCCAGGATCGCGTAGTCGACGTCGTCGTCCCGGCAGCTGCCGTCGATCCGGCCGCGCACACAGCACCGCCACTCCGGGCGCAGCGCGGCGGCCTCGGCCGGGTCGGCGGGCTCGGGCAGGTAGTCGGTCAGCGGCAGGGCGGCGGCCCGGCGCAGATAGCGGTCGATCCGGTCGCGGGTCCACACCTCGCCCTGCTCGACCGGCTTGCCGAGCATGTTGCCCGCGATCCGGCCGAGCCAGCCGCCGTGCAGCCGGTCGGCGAGGTTTGGTGCGGTGTGCTGGGTGCTCATGGCGACGGGGTACCCGCCGCGGCCCGCTCCGTGCCGCCTTCCACGGTTCGGGCGGGGCATGACGGCGGGGGTGTCCTGCGGTTATCGTCACAGCGGCGCGACTGGCCCCGCCGTGCGCGGGGCCCGGAGAGCAAGGGGAAGACAAGGTGGCGGACGCTGCAGTGAACGAGACCCGTCGGGTGCTCATCGCCGCGGACAAGTTCAAGGGCTCGCTGACGGCCGTGCAGGTCGCCGAGCGGGTGACGGCCGGGCTGCGCCGGGTCGTGCCGGACCTGGCGGTGGAGGCGCTGCCCGTGGCCGACGGCGGCGACGGGACCGTGGACGCGGCGGTCGCGGCCGGCTTCGAACGGCACGAGGTCCGGGTGACCGGGCCGCTCGGCGAGGAGGTGACGGCCGCGTTCGCGCTGCGTGACGGCACCGCGGTCGTCGAGATGGCGGAGGCGAGCGGCCTCCAGCGGCTGCCGGCCGGGGTCTTCGCGCCCCTGACGGCCTCCACGTACGGCTCCGGGGAACTGCTGCGGGCCGCGCTGGACGCGGGCGCCCGGACCATCGTGTTCGGCGTCGGCGGCAGCGCCACGACGGACGGCGGCGCGGGCATGCTGTCCGCGCTCGGCGCCCGGTTCCTCACCGAGGCGGGCGAGCCGGTGGCCCCGGGCGGCGGCGGCCTGGCCGGCCTGGCCCGCACCGACCTCTCCGGCCTGGACCCGCGGCTGTCCTCGGTGGAGCTGGTGCTGGCCAGTGACGTCGACAACCCGCTGACCGGACCGAAGGGCGCGCCCGCCGTCTACGGTCCGCAGAAGGGCGCCTCGCCGGACGACGTGGAGGCGCTGGACGCGGCGCTGGCCCACTTCGCGAAGGTGCTGGAGGCCGAGGTGGGTCCGCGGGCCGCCGAGTACGCCGCGTCCCCGGGCGCGGGCGCGGCCGGGGGCATCGGCTACGGCGCGCTGCTCCTCGGCGCCCGGTTCCGCCCCGGCATCGAGGTCATGCTGGACGTCCTGGGCTTCGCACCCGCCCTGGAACGGGCGTCCCTGGTGATCACCGGCGAGGGCTCGCTGGACGAGCAGACGCTGCACGGGAAGGCGCCGGCGGGGGTGGCCGCGGCGGCGCGGGCCGCGGGCAAGCCGGTGGTGGCCGTCTGCGGACGGCTCGCCCTGCCGGAGGAGGCGCTGCGGCGGGCCGGCATCTCGGAGGCCTACCCCCTGACCTCGGTCGAGCCGGACGTCGCCAAGTGCATCGCGGACGCCGGGCCGATCCTGGAACGGGTCGCCGCCCGGATCGCCGAGGCTCACCTGGGCTGAGGCCCCTGGGGACTCCGCCCCCAGACCCCCGGCCTTGCCCACCCACCACCAGACTCGGCAGGCCACAGAGCTGACCGGCCAGGCCGCGGCCCCTACCCCACGCCCGAGCCGGGATGGCTGTGGTGGTGGGAGCGTTCGCCCCGGCTGTGGCGGGAGCGGGTGACGGGCGGGAGTCGCGCGCCAGCCTCTCGACCTGGCCCGTGCCGGGGACGGCAGCGTTCGCCCCGGCTGCGGCGGGAGCGGGTGACGGGCGGTAGCTGGGCGGCAGGCTCTCGACCTGGCCCGAGCCGGGTGGGTGGGCGGGCGGCACAGCGGGGGTCTGGGGGCGGAGTCCCCGGAGGCCCGGGCACAAGCGAGGGGCCCCTTACCCAACCCGGGTAAGGGGCCCCTCGTCAAAGCGCCGCTACGGCAGTTGCGCCGCCCGCGCCTCACGACGGTTGTCGCGGAAGTTGTTCACCCGCCGGGCCGTGGCGAACAGCGGAATCACCGCGGCCATCACCAGCTGCAGCGCGCACCCCGTCTGGAGCAGCAGCTGACCGCTCGGCGCGTCGAAGGCCCACGCGGCCAGCAGCCCCATCGACAGCACGATCCAGCAGAGCATCGCCCCGGCCAGCCGGCCCCGCGGCTTCGGGTACTCCACCCGGCTCACCATCAGCCACGCCGTCCCCAGGATCGCCAGCAGCGTCGCCACGAACGGCAGCTCCAGCAGCACGATCGAGACGACGGTCAGCGCGCCGAACGGCGAGGGCATGCCCTGGAACATGCCGTCCTTCATGGTCACGCAGCTGAACCGGGCCAGTCTGAGCACCACGGCCAGCAGCACCACGATCGCTCCCACCGCCGCCACCCGCTGGTGCGCGTCGTCGGCGACCATGCCGTAGACGAGCACGAAGTACGCGGGTGCCAGGCCGAAGCTGATCAGGTCCGACAGGTTGTCCAGCTCCGCGCCCATCGGCGACGAGCGCAGCTTGCGCGCCACCAGGCCGTCGAACAGGTCGAAGACCGCCGCGCAGAGCATCAGGATGACCGCCGTGGCCGCGCTGTGGCGGGCCATGCCGGACTCCTGGCTGCCGGTGAGGTGCGGGATGAGGATGCCGGTGGTGGTGAAGTACACCGCCATGAAGCCGCACGTGGCGTTGCCCAGCGTGAGCGTGTCCGCTATCGACAGACGCAGAGAGAGGGGCATCTCCTCCTCTTCGTCCACCTCGTCGGCCTCGGGCACCCAGCCCGCCTGGGTCTCCGGATCAATCACGGTCAATGCGAGTCACCCCAGCCACGGTCTTCTGTCCGACCTCGACCGCGACCTCCACGCCCTCGGGCAGATAGAGGTCGACACGCGAGCCGAAGCGGATCAGACCGATGCGGTCGCCCTGCTCGACCTTCGTGCCCTCGGGGATGTAGGGCACGATGCGGCGGGCCACCGCGCCGGCGATCTGGATCATCTCGATGTCGCCGAGTTCGGTGTCGAAATGCCAGACTACGCGCTCGTTGTTCTCGCTCTCCTTGTTGAAAGCCGGAACAAAGCCGCCCGGGATGTGCTCGACGGACGTCACCGTGCCCGACAGGGGCGCGCGGTTGACGTGGACGTTGAGCGGGCTCATGAAGATCGCGACGCGGGTGCGGCCGTCCTTCCACGGCATGATGCTCTGCACCACGCCGTCGGCGGGCGAGATGACCCGGCCGGGGGCGATCTCGCGCTCGGGGTCGCGGAAGAACCACAGCATGCCCGCCGCGAGTGCGGTGGCGGGCACGGCGACGGCCCTGGCCGCGCCGGATCGGCGGGCCCGGACCAGGCTGACGGCTGCGGTGGCCACGGTCGGGAGGAGCCACGGCGATGCTCCGCGCGCGAGGCGTGCGCCTACCAGGCTGTCGCGGTGTGCAGAGGAGTGGGGCATGGATGACCTTCGTAGCGGATGATGCCGCGCTCTGACGGGGGACGGCGGCTTTCCCGGATCGTACCGGGCGCGGCCCGCAACTGGGCAAGCCAGGAAGCCGAGTCGGCGGCTGAAGAACGTCTACGGGGTGTGATCTTCTTCTCGAAGAAAACACCCCGTACCCGGACAATCAGCCCTGGAATCGATACTCTTCGAGCAGTCGGCGGCCGATGATCATTTTCTGGATCTCGGCGGTACCTTCACCGATGAGCAGCATCGGGGCCTCCCGGTAGAGGCGCTCGATCTCGTACTCCTTGGAGAAGCCGTAGCCGCCGTGGATCCGGAAGGCGTCCTCCACGACCTCCTTGCAGTACTCGGAGGCCAGGTACTTCGCCATGCCGGCCTCCAGGTCGTTTCGTTCCCCGGAGTCCTTTTTGCGGGCCGCGTTGACCATCATCGCATGCGCGGCCTCGACCTTGGTGGCCATCTCCGCCAGCTTGAACTGCACGGCCTGGTGCTGGGCGATCGGCTTGCCGAAAGTGTGACGTTGCTGGGCGTACCGGACGCCCAGCTCGAAGGCGCGCTGGGCGACGCCGCAGCCGCGCGCCGCCACGTTGACCCGGCCGACCTCCACGCCGTCCATCATTTGGTAAAAACCTCGGCCGGTGACCCCGCCGAGCACCCGGTCGGCCGGAACGCGCAGGCCGTCCATGATCAGCTCGGTGGTGTCGACGCCCTTGTAGCCCATCTTCTCGATCTTGCCGGGGATGGTCAGGCCCGGGCGGACCTCGCCGAAGCCCGGCTCCTTCTCGACCAGGAAGGTGGTCATCGACTTGTGCGGGGCCGTGCCCTCGGGGTGTCCTTCGTCACTGCGGACCAGGACGGCCACTAGCGAGGAGGTGCCGCCGTTGGTCAGCCACATCTTCTGGCCGTTCAGCACGTACTCGTCGCCGTCCCGCACCGCCTTGGACGTGATGGCCGACACATCGGAGCCGAGGCCCGGCTCCGACATCGAGAAGGCGCCCCGGATGTCGCCGGCCGCCATCCTCGGCAGGAAATGGTCCTTCTGCTCCCGCGTCCCGTGCTGCTTGAGCATGTACGCGACGATGAAGTGGGTGTTGATGATGCCGGACACCGACATCCAGCCCCGGGCGATCTCCTCCACGCACAGCGCGTAGGTGAGCAGCGACTCGCCCAGGCCCCCGTACTCCTCGGGGATCATCAGACCGAACAGGCCGAGTTCCTTCAGGCCGTCCACGATCTGCTGCGGGTACTCGTCGCGGTGCTCCAGCTCGGTCGCGACCGGAATGATCTCCTTGTCGACAAAGTCCCGGACGGTGGCGAGGATCTCCTGCTGGACGTCGGTCAGTCCGGCGGTCTGGGCGAGACGGGCCATCGTTTACTTCCCCTGTTCCTTCAACTCGGGGCGGCCCGGCTGTTCGCCGCCGCGCTCCTCGATGTACGTCGCGGTGGGCACCATCACCTTGCGGCGGAAGACGCACACCAGGGTGCCGTCCTGCTTGTAACCCTTGGTCTCGACGTGCACGATCCCCCGGTCGTCCTTCGACTTCGAGGGCCACTTGTCCAGCACGGTCGTCTCGCCGTAGACCGTGTCGCCGTGGAAGGTCGGCGCGACGTGCCGGAGCGACTCGATCTCCAGGTTGGCGATGGCCTTGCCGGAGACGTCCGGGACGGACATGCCGAGCAGCAGGGAGTAGACGTAGTTCCCGACCACCACGTTCTTGCCGAAGTCGGTCGTCCCCCCGGCGTAGTGGGCGTCCAGGTGGAGCGGGTGGTGGTTCATGGTGAGCAGACAGAAGAGGTGGTCGTCGTACTCCGTGACCGTCTTGCCCGGCCAGTGCTTGTACACCGCGCCGACCTCGAACTCCTCGAAGGTGCGTCCGAACTGCATCGCGCTCACGCCTCCGGGATCTCGAACGTGCTGGTGCGCCGCATCCCGGCGGCCCGGCCCTTGCCCGCGATGACCAGGGCCATCTTGCGGCTGGCCTCGTCGATCATCTCGTCCCCGAGCATCGCGGAGCCCTTCTTGCCGCCCGCCTCGGAGGTGTAGTACTCGTACGCGTCCAGGATCAGCTCGGCGTGGTCGTAGTCCTCCTGGGAGGGCGAGAAGACCTCGTTGGCGGCGTCGACCTGGCCGGGGTGCAGCACCCACTTGCCGTCGAAGCCGAGCGCGGCGGCGCGGCCGGCCACCTCGCGGAAGCCGTCGACGTTGCGGATCTGGAGGTAGGGGCCGTCGATCGCCTGGAGGTCGTTGGCGCGGGCGGCCATCAGGATCTTCATCAGGATGTAGTGGTAGGCGTCCGCCGGGTAGCCGGGCGGCTGCTCGCCCACGACGAGCGACTTCATGTTGATCGACGCCATGAAGTCGGCCGGGCCGAAGATGATCGTCTCCAGCCGGTCACTGGCCTCGGCGATCTCGTTGACGTGGTTCAGGCCCTGCGCGTTCTCGATCTGCGCCTCGATGCCGATCCGGCCGACCTCGAAGCCCATGGTCTTCTCGATCTGGGTCAGCAGCAGGTCCAGCGCCACGACCTGCTGGGCGTTCTGCACCTTGGGCAGCATGATGCAGTCGAGGTTGGGGCCGGCGCCCTCGACCACCGTGACCACGTCCCGGTACGTCCACTCGGTGGTCCAGTCGTTGACCCGGACCACCCGGGTCTTGCCCGTCCAGTCGCCCTCGTTGAGGAACTTGACGATGGTGTGCCGCGCCTCGGGCTTGGCGAGCGGCGCGCACGCGTCCTCCAGGTCCAGGAAGACCTGGTCCGCCGGGAGGCCCTGCGCCTTCTCCAGGAAGCGCGGGTTGCTGCCCGGTACGGCCAGGCAGGAGCGCCGGGGACGAAGGCGGTTGACCGTTGTCATGCGGGGACCTCCAGGGGGTCGAGCTTGTTCGCTTTCCGGATCTCGTCCACGATGCGGCCGATGATCCCGGTGATGTCGAAGTCCTTCGGGGTGAACACCGCGGCCACTCCGGCGGCCCTGAGCTGTTCGGCGTCACCGCTGGGGATGATGCCACCCGCGATCACGGGTATCTCTGTGGCACCGGCCACACGCAGCCGCCCGAGCACGTCCGGGACCAGCTGGGCGTGCGAGCCGGACAGGACCGACAGGCCGACCGCGTGCACGTCCTCGGCGAGGGCCGCGTCCACGATCTGCTCCGGGGTGAGCCGGATCCCCTGGTAGACCACCTCGAAGCCGGCATCCCGGGCGCGCACGGCGATCTGCTCGGCGCCGTTGGAGTGTCCGTCCAGGCCGGGCTTGCCGACCAGGAACCGCAGCTTGCCGACGCCCAGGTCGCGGGCGGTGGCCTCCACCTTGGCGCGCACGTCGGCGAGCGCCGAACCGGCCTCGGCGGGGACGGCCACCGGCGCGGAGGACACCCCGGTGGGCGCCCGGTACTCGCCGAACACCTCGCGCAGCGCGGCGGCCCACTCGCCGGTCGTCACCCCGGCGCGGGCGCACTCCAGGGTGGCCTCCATCAGGTTGTCGGTGCCCTTGGCGGCCTCCTTCAGCCGCTCCAGCGCCTTGCACGGGCGCGGGTGGTTGAACGGCGGCTGGTAGCGGGTGTCCCGCCAGTTCCGCAGGGCCTCGACGACCCGGTTCTCGACCGCCGGGTCCACCGTCTGGATCGCGGTGTCCAGGTCGGCCGTGAGCGGGTTCGGCTCGGTGCCCTCGAAGATGTTGACGCCGACGATCTTCTCCTCGCCGGACTCGATCCGCGCCCGCCGCTCGGCGTGCGCGGCGACCAGCCGCGACTTCAGGTAGCCGGACTCCACGGCGGCCAGCGCGCCGCCCATCTCCTGGATGCGGCCGATCTCCGCGAGGGCGTCGGCGACCAGCTCGTCCACCTTGGCCTCGATCACCTTCGAGCCCTCGAAGATGTCGTCGTACTCCAGCAGGTCGCTCTCGTAGGCGAGCACCTGCTGGATGCGCAGGCTCCACTGCTGGTCCCAGGGGCGCGGCAGACCCAGGGCCTCGTTCCAGGCGGGCAGCTGCACGGCACGCGCGCGGGCGTCCTTCGAGAGGGTCACCGCCAGCATCTCCAGCACGATCCGCTGGACGTTGTTTTCCGGCTGCGCCTCGGTCAGGCCGAGCGAGTTGACCTGGACGCCGTAGCGGAAGCGGCGCTTCTTGGGGTCCTCGATGCCGTACCGCTCGCGCGTGATCTCGTCCCAGATGCGGCCGAACGCCCGCATCTTGCACATCTCCTCGACGAAGCGGACGCCCGCGTTGACGAAGAAGGAGATCCGCGCGACCACGTCGCCCATGCGCTCCGGCGGCACCTGGCCCGAGTCGCGCACGGCGTCCAGGACGGCGATCGCGGTGGACATCGCGTACGCGATCTCCTGCACCGGCGTGGCTCCCGCCTCCTGGAGGTGGTAGCTGCAGATGTTGATCGGGTTCCACTTCGGGAGGTGGGAGACCGTGTACGCGATCATGTCCGTCGTCAGCCGGAGGGAGGGCCCCGGCGGGAACACATGGGTCCCCCGGGACAGGTACTCCTTGACGATGTCGTTCTGGGTCGTGCCCTGGAGCTTCGAGATGTCCGCGCCCTGCTCCTCGGCGACGACCTGGTAGAGCGCCAGCAGCCACATGGCGGTGGCGTTGATCGTCATCGAGGTGTTCATCTGCTCCAGCGGGATGTCCTGGAACAGCCGGCGCATGTCGCCCAGGTGCGCGACGGGCACACCGACCCGGCCGACCTCGCCGCGGGCGAGGACGTGGTCGGGGTCGTAGCCGGTCTGGGTCGGCAGGTCGAACGCCACCGACAGACCGGTCTGGCCCTTGGCGAGATTGCGCCGGTACAGCTCGTTCGACGCCTGTGCCGTGGAGTGGCCGGCGTACGTCCGCATGAGCCACGGACGGTCCTTTTCCCTCCGGCCGGCCGGAGGCTGACGCTCTGTCATCTGCGGCTCTCAGACGTTCCGGAAGCGGTTGATGGCGTCGATGTGCTGCGCGCGCATCTCCTGGTCGCGCACGCCGAGCCCCTCCTCGGGCGCCAGGCACAGCACGCCGACCTTGCCCTGGTGCAGGTTGCGGTGGACGTCGTAGGCGGCCTGGCCGGTCTCCTCCAGGGAGTACGTCTTCGACAGCGTCGGGTGGATCTTGCCCTTGGCGATCAGGCGGTTGGCCTCGTACGCCTCGCGGTAGTTGGCGAAGTGCGAGCCGATGATCCGCTTCAGGGACATCCACAGGTAGCGGTTGTCGTACTCGTGCATGTAGCCCGAGGTCGAGGCGCAGGTGGTGATGGTGCCGCCCTTGCGGGTGACGTAGACGGAGGCGCCGAAGGTCTCGCGGCCGGGGTGCTCGAAGACGATGTCGATGTCCTCGCCGCCGGTGAGTTCGCGGATGCGCTTGCCGAACCGCTTCCACTCCTTGGGGTCCTGGGTGTGCTCGTCCTTCCAGAACCTGTAGCCCTCGGCGGTGCGGTCGATGATCGCCGTGGCGCCCATCTTCCGGCAGATCTCCGCCTTCTGGGGCGAGGAGACGACGCAGATGGGGTTGGCGCCGCCGGCGAGCGCGAACTGGGTGGCGTAGGAGCCGAGTCCGCCGCTCGCGCCCCAGATCAGGACGTTGTCGCCCTGCTTCATCGCGGCGCCGTTGCGGGAGACCAGCTGGCGGTAGGCGGTGGAGTTGACCAGGCCCGGGGCCGCGGCCTCCTCCCAGGTGAGGTGCTCCGGCTTCGGCATCAGCTGGTTCGTCTTGACCAGCGCGATCTCCGCGAGGCCGCCGAAGTTGGTCTCGAAGCCCCAGATGCGCTGTTCCGGGTCGAGCATGGTGTCGTCGTGGCCGTCGGGCGACTCCAGCTCGACGCTCAGGCAGTGCGCGACGACCTCGTCGCCGGGCCGCCAGGCGTTGACGCCGGGGCCGGTGCGCAGCACGACGCCCGCGAGGTCGGAGCCGATGATGTGGTACGGCAGGTCATGGCGCTTGGTCAGCGGCGACAGCCTGCCGTAGCGCTCCAGGAAGGCGAACGTCGACACCGGCTCGAAGATCGAGGTCCACACCGAGTTGTAGTTGACCGAGGAGGCCATGACGGCCACCAGGGCCTCTCCGGGGCCCAGTTCGGGCACCGGGACCTCGTCCAGGTGGATCGACTTGCGCGGGTCCTTGTCGCGGGTCTGAAGGCCCGCGAACATCTCCGTCTCGTCCTTGTGGACGGTGATCGCGCGGTACGACTCGGGGAGCTGCAGGGCGGCGAAGTCGGCGGACGTGGCGTCCTGCGACTGGATCGCGTCCAGGATGTCCTTCACGGTCACGGTGTTGCCTCCGGCGGTGAGCGCCCTGAGGGAGGGGCGCCTGAGGGTTCGTCGGTGCTGGGATGCGTGCTGCTGAGGGTGGAAAGGGGGTGCCGTCGGTTCGGCGGGGTGGTGCTTCGGCAGCGCTTTGTGGCGCGGGAGGGTTGCCTGTGACGCAGGCGTCCGGGCGCGCGGGCGAGGGGCCCCCGGGGACAGCCGGCGAGCAGGTGATCGCTGTTCGCCGGCCGCCCGGACGCCCTCAACGTATGACACGGCGTGTCAGGTGGCAAGGCACTGAGTGCCAGAAATTGCTCTCAGATGAAATCTTTACGTAACAGATGAGCGATGATCGATCAACGCTCGGCAAACGAAACGGGCAGTGGGCGGCACTCAGTGCCACTCACTGCCCGTCTGTCACGGTCCGGCCGGTGCCGGCCCTTCCGCTACGACCGTTCCTTCAGCGCCTGTTCGATGGTGCGCATCACCTCGTCGAGCGGGGCGTCGGTGCGGGCCACCGTCACCAGGACCTCGCCCTGCGGGGCGGCGGTGGCCGCCGGGGTGCGCGGGGCGCCCTCCCGGCCGGCCCCGATGCCGGTGCCGAAGGTCTTGCGGACGATGGCGAAGGCGTGGTCGAGCTGGGCCTCCACGTCCCCCTGGCCGCCCGCCCGCAGCCAGCGTCTGAGGACGTGGTTGTGCGCGGTGACCACGGCCGAGGCGGCGACCTCGGCCAGCAGCGGGTCGTCGTTGGCGTCGTCGGCGTGCGCGTGCTCGTCGAAATGGCCGAGCAGATAGCGGGTGAACAGCCGCTCGTAGCGGGCCACCGAGGCGATCTCGGCCTCGCGCAGGGTGGGCACCTCGCGCGTCAGCTTGTAGCGGGCCACCGAGATCTCCGGCGCGGCGGCGTACATCTTCATGACCTCTTTGATGCCGCGGCACACCGTGTCGAGCGGGTGCTCGTGCGCGGGGGCGGCGTTGAGCACGGCCTCGGCGCGGACCAGCGTGTCGTCGTGGTCCGGGAAGATCGCCTCTTCCTTGGAGCGGAAGTGGCGGAAGAAGGTGCGCCGGGCGACCCCCGCCGCGGCGGCGATCTCGTCGACGGTGGTGGCCTCGTACCCCTTGGTCGCGAACAGCTCCATGGCTGCCGCCGCCAGTTCTCGGCGCATTTTGAGCCGCTGGGCGGCGGCGCGACTGCCTGCGGCACTTTCCGGCGCGTCGGGCGTAGCTGGTGTACGGGAGGACTTGGCGGGCTGGGACATGACCCGAACGTACTGCATGTGCCCACGTCGGTGTGCAGGTCCGGGGTGTCCCCCGCCCGCCGGGGGCGGGGGAGCGGCGGCCGGGCCGAGCAGCCCGCCCCAGTCCGGCTCCGTCCGGAACCAGTCGCCGGCGCCGTCAGCGGCGGGCATACTCGCGGAAGCCCCGGCCGGTCTTGCGGCCGAGGCAGCCCGCGGCCACCAGGTGCTCCAGCAGCGGCGCCGGAGCGAGGCCGGGGTCGCGGAACTCGCGGTGCAGCACCTTCTCGATGGCCAGCGACACGTCCAGGCCGACCACGTCCAGCAGTTCGAACGGGCCCATCGGGTAGCCGCCGCCCAGCTTCATGGCCGCGTCGATGTCGTCCAGGGACGCGTAGTGCTCCTGCACCATCTTGACCGCGTTGTTGAGGTAGGGGAACAGCAGCGCGTTGACGATGAACCCGGCCCGGTCGCCGCAGTCCACCGCGTGCTTGCGGATCCGGCCGCAGACCTCGCGCACGGTCGCGTGGACGTCGTCGGCGGTCAGCACCGTGCGGACCACCTCGACCAGCTTCATCGCCGGGGCCGGGTTGAAGAAGTGCATCCCGATCACGTCCTGCGGGCGCGAGGTGGCGCGGGCGCAGGCGATCACGGGCAGCGAGGAGGTGGTGGTGGCCAGGACCGCGCCCGGCTTGCACACCTTGTCCAGCGCCGCGAACAGCTGCCGCTTGACGTCCAGGTCCTCCGCGACCGCCTCCACCGCCAGGTCCACCCCGGCGAAGGCGTCGTAGGAGCCCGCCGGGACGATCCGCTCCAGGGTCTCGGCGGCGGCCTCGGCGGTCAGCCGGCCCTTGCCGACGGAGCGGGCGAGCGACTTGCCGACGCGCGCCTTGGCGGCCTGCGCCTTCTCCTCGCTGCGGGCGGCGAGGACCACGTCGTAGCCGGCCTTGGCGAAGACCTCGGCGATGCCGGACGCCATGGTGCCCGAGCCGGCGACGCCCACCGAGCGCACCGGACGGCTCGCGGCCCGGGTGTCCCCGGCCGCCGGGGTCAGCGCGTCCGGGACGACCGTCGCGCTGCCCGGCGTCGCGTAGGTGTAGAAGCCGCGCCCGGCCTTCCGGCCCGTCAGGCCCGCCTCGCTGAGCTGCCCGAGGATCGGGGCGGGCGCGTGCAGCCGGTCCCGGGACTCGGCGTACATGGCCTCCAGGACCGTCCGCGCGGTGTCGACGCCGATCAGGTCCAGCAGGGCGAGCGGGCCCATCGGCAGGCCGCAGCCGAGCCGCATGGCGGCGTCGATGTCCTCCCGGGAGGCGTACTTCGACTCGTACATCGCCGCCGCCTGGTTCAGATAGCCGAACAGCAGCCCGTCCGCGACGAAGCCGGGGCGGTCGCCGACCGAGACCGGCTCCTTGCCCAGCTCGAGCGCCAGGTCGGTGACGGCGGCGACGGCCTGCGGCGCGGTGAGCACCGAGGAGACGACCTCCACCAGCTTCATGGCCGGCGCCGGGTTGAAGAAGTGCAGGCCGAGCACGCGCTCGGGGCGGGCCGAGCCGGCCGCCAGCCGGGTCACCGACAGCGCGTTGGTGCCGGTCGCCAGGATGGTGTCCGGGCGGACGATGCCGTCCAGTTCGCACAGGATCCGCTGCTTGGTCTCGTACGACTCCGGGACCACCTCGATGACCAGGTCGGCGTCGGCCGCCGCGGTGAGGTCGGTGGCGGTGCGCACCCGGGCCAGCATCCCCGCGCGCTCCTCGCCGGTGAGCCGGCCGCGCTCCACGGCGCGGGCGGTGGCGGCCTCCAGGGCGGCGAGCGCCCTGGCGGTCTGTGCCTCGCCGACATCGATGCCGGTCACCTCGCGGCCGGCCTTCGCCAGGACCTCGGCGATGCCGGTGCCCATGGTGCCGAGGCCGACGACGGCGACCTTCCGCAGCGGGGAGGACGGGGACAGAGGGGTGTCGGACAGGGGAGCGGCCATCGCGGGACTCCAGGAATGAGGGTGACGACGAGGAGCGCGCCGGGGACGCCCGGGGGCGTGCACGGTGCGGAAGGGGAGCGCCGGGTGCGCCGGAGCGCACCGCGGTGCGAAGGGATGCGGGTGTTTCCGGGCCGCGAGCGCACACGCCCGGTGAGCGCCGCCGGGCCACGGGCGCGTACACGCCCGCGCACGGCGGGGGTTCCGACCGGCTCTGTCCCGAAGCCGGGTCGTACCGCGGTACATACGGTGTACCGAACCGACAGGAGCTCGCTCGCGACGGCCGCGTCACCAGACCGTCGCCAGCGGAGTGCGAGGGGTACTCGCTCGTCTGAGCTTAACCGGCGGGTAACGAGCGCGCCAGCCCCCCGGGGCAACACTTCCGTGTGAGGCACCTCCCCCCTCCGCCACGACCCGCCTACGCTGGACCTCGTGGACGAAGAGGTGCGCTCGCTCACGGAACGCCTACGGCAGGAGTCGGGCGGCACGGCCGCGTTCGACCGCCTGCTCGCCACCGAGGACCAGAACGAACTCGCCGAGGTGCTCACCGCGCCCGGACAGCCGCTGTGGGCCCGGGAACTGGCCGCCTTCCGGCTCGGCCGCGCGGGCGACCGGCGGGCCTTCGAGGCGCTGGTGCTGCTGCTCAACCACCGTGACCCGCCGCGCTGCGCCTCCGCCGCGCACGCCCTCGCCCGCCTCGGCGACCCCCGCACCGCCCGGGCCGCCGCCGCCCTCGCCACCAACGAACTCCGCGTCGCCTACGCCCTGCACCCGGTCCGGCTGCTGGTCGCCCTGCGCGCCCCGGAGTCCGTGCCCGCGCTCATCACCACCCTGGAGCGGCGGCTCAGCCCGCACGACCCCTACCGGCGGGTCGCCCTCGCCTGTGTGGAGGGCCTGGGCATGCTCGGCGACGACCGCGCCCGGCGGGTGCTGAACGAGGCGCTGGCCCACCCCGCGCTCGCCGAGGCGGCGGTGCGCGCCCTGGCCAGGCTCCCGCAGCAGCAGCCCACCTGAGGCACCGTCAGCCGGCCGGGGCACGCACGTACCGGACCTCGGACACGGGCACACCGTCCGCGTCGAAGGGCTCCTCGGCCCCGTCGGCCCGGAACCCGGCACGCTCGTAGAAGCGGCGCGCGGGCGCGTTGCCCTTGAGCACCCACAGCAGCAGCCGCGCGCCCGCCGGGCACCGCCCGGCCGCGGCGGCCAGCAGCGCCCGCCCGATCCCGCCGCCGAGGTGCGCCGGATCGACGTAGACCGCGTACAGCTCGGCGTCCGCCGTGTACGCGTCCCCGTCCCGGTACGGCCCGACGGCCGCCCAGCCGAGCACCCGGCCGTCCCGCTCGGCGACCAGGTTCACCACGGGGCCGGCGCCGTCCGCGAACCGCTCCCGCCGCCGCTCGGCGTCCGCGGCGACGCTCAGCCGGTCCAGATACGGCTGCGGCACCAGCCCCCGGTAGGCGTGCTGCCAGCCGCGCACGCGGATCTCCGAGACCCGGTCGCAGTCGGCGAGGGTCATCGGGCGGATGCGTATGTCCTGCTCGTCCATGGCGGAACCCTAGGGGCGGACGCCGGGCGGCGGCCAGGAATTACCGGCCGCCGCGCCACCGGCGGGAACCCGGCAGGCCGTGCGGGACCGCACCGCGCGAGAGGGCCGCCGTCTTCGCCGGACAGGAGTCGTCCGGTCGGGCGCGGGCGGTCCGGCAACTGCCCGACCCGGGATTTCCCGGCCGTCCGCGGCGGCTGTCCAATTCACGACAGGTCGGAAACACTCGCCGAAGCGCAACGGTGGACGGGTTTCCTCTGTTCCCGGATATCCAGCACCCCAAAGGCTGATGCCATCGGCGCTGGATTCTGCTCGTATCCTGCATCTTCCTGACGGAGGAGAGGCAATAATGCCGTTATCGGCAGCCGGCCTGGCGAAGCTCGGGGACGCACCCGTCACGATCCAGTCCACGTTCTTCCCGAATATCTACCTGCGCATGGACGGCACCGGGGTGACCTCCTCCACCGACCCGGGTGGAGGGACTGTGAACTGCCCGTACGGCACCGGCCCCTGGACGGGGTACAAGGTCCGGCCGCAGGCGGACGGGTCGTACGCCTTCGAGTCGGCGGCCTTCTCGAACGTGTTCCTGAGGATGGACGGCACTGGGGTCCCCGCCACCATGGCCGGTGGTGGCAAGGTGAATTGTCAGTGCGGTATCGGACCGTACGAGAAGTGCCACCTCCGAGCCCAGGCGGACGGCTCGTTCTCCTTCGAGTCGGCGGCCTTTCCGGGAATCTATCTCCGGATGGTGACCGGCAGCGGGGTGACCACCGCCACCGGCCCCGGTGGAACGGTCAACTGCCAGATCAACGCCAACGGCGGCGAGCACGAGAAGTTCATCCTGAACAGGGCCTGACGGTCGGGACGCCCGACGGCCGTCGTTCCTCGGAAATACGTGCGTGACTTCCAGGATAATGCCCTGGGCAACGGGAAGCCGTCTTCTCCGTGTCGGGTACAGGACCCGCGGCATCTCATCGCGATCGGGCGGACCCCGATTTGGGCCGTCGGGCGCCGGGGTGGTTGGCTTGTCCCAGTCGTGCACAACAGGTCCTGGAGGAACGCAATGGCGCAGGTCGAGGCCACTACCGAGCGGGTCGTCGCGGCGGACGCGGAGAAGGTGTTCGACGCCCTCGCCGACTACCGCGGCACCCGGCAGCGGCTGCTGCCCGAGCAGTTCAGCGAGTACGAGGTGCGCGAGGGCGGCGACGGCGAGGGCACCCTCGTCCACTGGAAGCTCCAGGCCACCAGCAAGCGGGTGCGCGACTGCCTGCTCGAGGTGAGCGAGCCCACCGACGGCGAGCTGGTGGAGAAGGACCGCAACTCGTCGATGGTCACCACCTGGCGCGTCACCCCGGCCGGCGAGGGCCGCTCCCGCGTGGTCGTCACCACCACCTGGCAGGGCGCCGGCGGCATCGGCGGCTTCTTCGAGCGCACCTTCGCGCCCAAGGGCCTCGGCCGGATCTACGACGCGCTGCTCGCCAACCTCGCCGCCGAGGTCGAGAAGTAGCCCAACTGCCGGGCGGTACAAGGGGGTTGACCTGCGGTTGCCTCCTTCACCGGTTCGAGTGGATCTCCGTCCCGGGCCGGGCGGAGCCGTAACCCCAGGCAACCGATCCCCGTTGTCCCCTCACGCGGGAAACGCGCGAGGCGCAACGAGGGGAGCGGTCCGTGGGCGGGACGACACTGGCGCAGCAGGAGCCGGCCGTGGCACCGGCGGCCGGCGAGGAGACCGCGGCCGCGCCGCCGTCCCCCGCGTCCGCCGCGCCGCTGTCGCCCCGCCGGGTCCGGCTGGTGTTCTGCGGGCTGATGCTGGCGCTGCTGCTGGCCGCCCTGGACCAGATGATCGTCGCCACCGCCCTGCCCAAGGTCGTCGGCGAACTGCACGGCCTGGACAAGATGTCCTGGGCCATCACCGCCTACCTGCTCACCTCCACCATCGGCCTGCCCCTGTACGGCAAGCTCGGCGACCTCGTGGGCCGCAAGGGCGTCTTCCAGTTCGCCATCGCCGTCTTCGTCGTCGGCTCCGCGCTCGCCGGCCGGGCCGGCAGCATGGACCAGCTGGTCCTCTACCGCGCGCTCCAGGGCGTCGGCGCGGGCGGACTCATGATCGGCGTGCAGGCGATCATCGCCGACATCGTGCCGCCCCGCGAACGCGGCCGGTACATGGGCCTGATCGGCGCCGCCTTCGGCCTCGCCTCCGTCGCCGGCCCGCTGCTCGGCGGCTACTTCACCGACCATCTCTCCTGGCGCTGGTGCTTCTACGTCAACGTGCCCTTCGGCCTGGTCACCTTCGCCGTCGTCACCGTCGTGCTCAGACTGCCCCGGCCGCCCGTGCGGGCCCGGCTCGACGTGCCCGGCGCCATCCTGCTCGCCGCCGCCTCCACCTGCCTGGTGCTGCTCACCAGCTGGGGCGGCACCGAGTACGCCTGGGACTCCCGGCCCATCCTCTTCCTCGCCGCCGGCGCCCTCCTCACCACCGTCCTCTTCCTCGTCGCCGAGCACTTCGCCGCCGAACCCCTCATCCCGCTCCGGCTGTTCCGCGACTCCGTGTTCACCGTCAGCGGCCTGGTCGGCCTGGTCGTCGGCGTCGCCCTGTTCGGCGCCGCCAGCTATCTGCCGACCTTCCTGCAGATGGTCGACGGGGCCAGCGCCACCGAGTCCGGGCTGCTCATGCTGCCCATGATGGCCGGGATCGTCGGCGCCTCCATCGTCGGCGGCCACCTCATCAGCCGCACCGGCCGCTACCGCGTCTACCCCGTGCTCGGCAGCGCCGTCTCCGTCGCCGGCATGTGGCTGCTGTCCCGGCTCCAGACCGACACCCCCCGGCTGCACTACAGCATCTGGATGGCCGTCCTCGGCACCGGCATCGGCCTGGTGATGCCCGTCCTCGTGCTCGCCGTGCAGAACTCCGTACGCCCCGCCGACCTCGGCAGCGCCACCAGCGCCAACAACTACTTCCGGCAGATCGGCGGCAGCGTCGGCGCCGCCGTCTTCGGCACCCTCTTCGCCGACCGGCTGGCCTCCTCGCTGCGCGCCGAGCTGCCCCCGGGCGCGGCCGCCCGTCTGCCCGCCGCCGACTCGATCACCCCGCAGCTCGTCCACGCGCTGCCCCCGGCCCTGCGCGACGCCTACATCCGCGCCTACGCCGACGCCATGCCCCGGATCTTCCTCTACCTCGTCCCGGTGCTCGCCCTCGGCCTGCTCCTCGCCTTCTTCCTCAAGGAGAAACCCCTGGTGTCCCACCACGCCCCCGCCACCGGCCAGGAGACCGCACCGGTGAACATCCCGCTCCCGCACGCCCGTGCGCCGTTCACGGCCGGCATCCCCGTCTGCGGCACGGTCCAGCACCCCGACGGCACCGTGGTGCCCCGCGCCGCCCTCACCCTCATCGACATCGCCGGGCAGCAGGTCGGCCGGGGCGCCAGCGGCGAGGACGGGCGGTACGCGCTCGGCACGCCCGGCTCCGGCTCCTACGTGCTGATCGCCGCCGCCGGCGGACACCAGCCGCAGGCCGTCTCCGTCACCGTCGGCGAACGTCCCGTCGAACTCGACGTCGTCCTCGGCGGCGCCGGACGCCTGGCCGGCAGTGTGCTCACCGCCGACGGCAGCCCCGTCCGGGACGCCACCGTCACCCTCACCAACGTGCACGGCGAGGTCGTCGCCACCACCCGCAGCGGGCGCGAGGGCGGCTACGTCATCACCGAGCTGGTGGCCGGCGAGTACACCCTCGCCGCCAGCGCCCCCGCCTTCCGGCCCGCCGCGCTCCCGGTCACCGTGCAGGCCTCCCGGGAGACCCGGCAGGACATCGAACTCGCGGGCGGCGCCGTGCTCCGGGGCACCGTCCGGGCCGGCGGCGGACGCCCCGTGGAGGAGGCCCGGGTGACCCTGCTGGACGCCGCCGGCAACGTGGTCGACACCCTCACCACCGGAGCGGACGGGACGTTCCGGTTCGTGGACCTCTCCTCCGGCGAGTACACCGTCATCGCCGCGGGCTACCCGCCGGTCGCCACCGTGCTCCAGGTCGCGGGGGGCGGACGCACCGAACGCGACCTCCAGTTGGGGCACGAGGACTGACCGGGGGGGCGCACGCAGCGCGCCGGGCCGTGCGCCGGTGCATCAGGTGCACCCAATTCCAGGATTGCCACACATCGCGACCGGCGGCCGCCTTACCGTAGTGGCTGGCGGCACAGATCGTTTTGCGGACAGCCGTGGGGAGAAAGGGCCTGGGCCATGGACCGTGGCAACGAGCGGGACGCGCCCGCCGGGCGCGGCTTCGGCGACACCGCGGCGGGCCGGGTCCCGCTGGCCGTGGTCGTCGTCGACCGCGCCGGTCTGGTGTCCCACTGGAGCAGCGGTGCACGGCGCCTGTTCGGCGTCGGCCGGGAGGAGGCCGTGGGCCGGCCCGCCGCCGATCTGCTGCCCGTCTCCGGCGCCCTCCCCGACGAGCCGGACGACCCGCGGGACGCGTCCGCGCCGTACGACGCCTCCGGCAGCGACCTGGAGGCCGCGCTCGACGGGCAGCACGGCTACCCGCAGGCCGGCTGCGCCCGGCTCTGCCCCGAGGGACCCGGCGCCGACGACCGGATCGACGTCCTGTGGTGGGCCTACCCACTGGTCGGCCCGGGCCCGTCCCGGCTGCTCGTGCTCGTCGCCGACGCCACCCGGCTGCGCGCCGGACGCGGCCACGCCGGCCGGGCCACCGAACGCATCACGCCCGGCTTCGCCCGCCACACCGAACTGCCCGCCTCCGAGGACCTCGAACGGCGCCTGCCCGACATCCTGCCCAACATGGGCCCCGGGCTGAGCGCCCGCATCGTCTCCCAGGTCCTCGAACTCGGCTACCCCATCCTGGAGTTCAGCCAGTACGAACGGGTGCCCGTGACCCCGTACTGGGGCGTGCCCCGCCGCCCCGGCCGCACCACCGCCGAGGCCGTCCCCGGACCCGCGGCCGCAACGGCGCGGGAACGGCCCGTGGCCGCGGCGGTCCCGGCCGGCGCCGAAGGGGACCTGGAGTACGCCGCCGTCCGCGAGCGTCTGGAGTTCCTGAACGAGGTCAGCTCCCGCATCGGCTCCTCCCTGGACCTCGGCGAGACCATCCGCGAGGTCACCAGCGCCGCCGTGCCCCGGTTCGCGGACTTCGCCGGCACCCACCTGCGCGCCGCGGTGCTGGCCGGCGAGGGCTTCCCGGACGGCCCGCCGGACGCCAGCACCGTGATGTTCCGGGTCTGGGTCGAGCACAACGACGAACCCGGCCGCTGGGACGACACCGTGCCCGTCGGCGAGGCCTTCGCCTTCCCCGAGCACACCCCGTTCTACAAGTGCATGGTCACCGGCGAGCCCGTCCTCGTCCCCCGGGTCACCGACGAGCTGTCCGAGCGGATCTCCGGCGAGTTCGAGAAGCGCGACCTCAGGCCGCTCATCGGCGGCCGGTCGCTGCTGATCGTCCCGCTCAAGGCGCGCAATGTCGTCCTCGGCTTCATGGTGCTGATGCGCCGCCCCGACCGGCCGCAGTTCGACGACATGGACCGCACCACCGGCGCCGAACTCGCCGCCCGCGCGGGCCTCGTGCTCGACAACGCACGCATGTACACGTACCAGGAGAACGTCGCCGACACCCTCCAGGACAGCATGCTGCCGCAGATCAGCCCGCGGATGGCCGGCTGCGACGTCGCCACCCGCTATCTGCCCGGCACCCGGCTCGGGAGGATCGGCGGCGACTGGTTCGACACCATCAAGCTGTCCGGCTCCCGCACCGCGCTCGTGGTCGGCGACGTCATGGGACACGGCCTGAACTCGGCGGCGATGATGGGCCAGTTGCGCACCGCCGTACAGACCATGGCAGCCATGGAGACCCCGCCCGCCCAGCTCCTGCGCAACCTGGACGACCTGGCCCGCCGGCTCGGCGACACCTACCTCGCCACCTGTCTGTACGCGGTCTACGACCCGATCCGCGGCGAACTGACCCTCGCCAACGCCGGCCACATCCCGCCCGTGCTGGTCCGCGCCGAGGACGGCGGCAGCCGGCTCCTCGACCTGCCCACCGGGGCCCCGATCGGCGTCGGCGGCGTCCCGTTCGAGGCCGTCCGGGTCAAGGTGGCGCCCGGCGACCGGCTGGTGCTGTGCACGGACGGCCTGGTCGAGGTGCGCGGCTCCGACATCGGCGAGGGCCTGGCCGCGCTCTGCGAGTCCGCCGCCCACCCCGCGGCCTCCATGGACGACGCCTGCGACACCATCATCCGGGCGCTGAACACCCACGGCGGACGCAAGGACGACGTCGCCCTGCTCATGGCGCGCCTCAACGGCATCCCCGACGACCAGGTGGCCGAGTGGCGGCTCGACTCCGCACCGGGCGAGGTGTCCCGGGCCCGCCGCCTGGTGCGCGCACAACTGCTGGACTGGGGCCTGCCGGAGGCGGTGGAGACCGCCGAGCTGCTGGTCAGCGAGGTCGTCACCAACGCCGTCCTGCACGCCGCGAGCGACCGGATCGGCCTGCGGATCGTACGCACCGACGCGCTGCTGTTCGAGGTCACCGACGACGAACCCGCCCTGCCCGCCCTGCTGAGCGCCGGCCCCGACGACGAGTCCGGCCGCGGACTGCGCGTGGTCAGCCGGCTGGCCCGGGAGTGGGGCGCCAGCGCCACCGGGCACCGCAAGACGGTCTGGTTCGAACAGGCCCTCACCCCCGGCCGCTGACCGCCGGCCGCGTTCCGCCCGGGAACGTCACGCGCGCCCCTTGCCCCACGCCGGTCCGCCGCGATATCCCGATCACGGAACCGACCCGTGGGGAGAGCGCATGAACATCTCGGACACCTATCGCGACGCGTGGGAGAGCTACTGGAGCGAGACCTCCGGCGCCCGGGGGGAGGCGATATGGGACTCCGACCCCTCGCTGAGCGCCGCGCCGCACAGCGAGCTGCTCCTGCGCCACGCCGACCCGGACCGTACGATCGTCGACCTCGGCTGCGGCAATGGCACCCAGACCCGCTATCTGGCCACGCGGTTCGCCCGCGCCGTCGGCGTCGACCTCTCGCACGCGGCCGTCGAGCACGCCCGCCGCGCCGCGGGTGCCGCCCCCGCCGAGTTCCGGCAGCTCGACCTCACCGACACCGACGCCGTCCGCGCCCTGCACCGGCGGCTCGGCGACAGCCACGTGTACATGCGGGCCGTCATCCACCAGAGCGAACCGGCCGCGCGCCCCGCGGTGGCCGCCGCCGTCGCCGAGATCATCGGCACCGAGGGCCGCGCCTTCGTGGTCGAGCTGACCTCCGCCTCCCGGGAGGTCCTCAGCCGCGCCGCCGCCGACCCGGCCGGTCCGCCGCCCAAGCTGCGCCGCGTCTTCCACCACGGCCTCAAGCCCGCCGCCGCCCCCGACGAGGAGATCCCGCGCCTGCTCGCCGAGGCCGGCCTCACCGTCCTGGCCGACGGCGAGACCACCGTGCCGCAGACCGAACACCTCCCCGACGGCACCCGCATCGACCTCCCGGCCCACTGGTTCGTCCTCGCCCGGGCATGACGGGGCGCCGCGGGCCGGCGTGACGGCCGGGCCGCCAGCGACGGCCTGGAACTGACAGGTCTGCCGGGCCCCGGCTGACCGGTGGGGATCGACTGAGGTGCCGGGCCGCGACGCCGGCCGTGGCCGGGCGGGTTCGCCGGACCCCGGCCGATCGCCCGGGGCCGGGGACGGCGTCCGGCTTGTGCCGGGGTTCGCCGGGGGCGGAGCGCTCGCCGGGGTGTGGCGGGATCGCTCGGGCGGAGCGGCCGGGGGCCGGAGGGGCGCTGGGGGCCTGGCGGAGTTCCCGGGCTGCGGCGGGGCACCCCGGTGCCGTCCCGCGGGGTGGTTGCCGGGGCCGGAGGGTGGCCGGGGTCGGCCGGGCGGCCGTGGGATCTCGCGGGATCGCCGGGACCGGAGTGACCGGGAGCCGGGCGGGGGCGCCGGGGCCGCCGCTTGCCGGGGCGGAGCGGTGGCCGGGGGCCGGCGGAGTTCGCCGGGGCGGAGTGCCATCGGGAGGCGGCGGGTGCACCGGATGTGCGGTGGCCGCGAGACGCGCGGGTCGGCCGGGCCTGGCCGCTTGCCCGGGCCGGAGCGGCCGCGGGTCTGGTGGGTTCGCCGGCCCCTGGTGGGTTCGGCGGAGGCGCCGTGGCCGCGGGTCTGGTGCGGTGGCTGGGCGTGGCCGCTCGCCGGGGTGTGTGGTTCGCCAAGGCTGGACTGTGCGCCAAGGCTGGACTGTGCGCCGGGGCTGGACTGTGCGCCGGGGCTGGACTGTGCGGCGGGGCTCGCCGGGGCCGGCCGGGGTGCCGGGGCGGGGGTGATCCGGGGTCCGCGTCGCCCGCCGGGGTCGTGGCCAGGGCGTGGTCCGGCGCGTAACGTGACACGGCATGAAGATCCTCATCAGTGCCGACATGGAGGGGGCCACGGGTGTCACCTGGCCCGCCGACGTGCTGCCGGGGACGCCGCAGTGGGAGCGGTGCCGGTCGATGTTCACCTCGGACGTGAACGCCGCCGCGGAGGGCTTCTTCGACGGCGGCGCCGACCGGGTGCTGGTCAACGAGGCCCACTGGACCATGCGCAACCTGCTGCTGGAACGGCTCGACGAGCGGGTGGAGATGCTGACCGGCCGGCACAAGGCGCTGTCGATGGTGGAGGGCGTCCAGCACGGCGACGTCGACGGCATCGCCTTCGTCGGCTACCACGCCGGCGCCGGCATGGAGGGCGTCCTCGCCCACACCTACCTCGCCAACCAGATCACCGGTGTGTGGCTGAACGGCGTCCGGGCCAGCGAGGGTCTGCTCAACGCGTACGTCGTCGCCGAGTACGGCGTCCCGGTCGTCCTCGTCACCGGCGACGACGTGGCCTGCGACGACGCCCTGGGCTACGCGCCCGAGGCACCCAAGGTGGCCGTCAAGGACCATGTGTCGCGCTACGCGGCCGTGTGCCGGACCCCGGCCCGCACCGCCGCCGACATCCGCGCCGCCGCCAAGGAGGGCGCCCGGCTGGCGGTCCGTCACCAGCCCGCCGAGGCGGGGCCGTTCACGGTCGCCGTCGAGTTCGACGCCGAGCACCTCGCCCGGGCCGTCACCGTCGTCCCCGGCGTGGCGCGCACCGGCGAGCGCAAGGTGGCTTACACCAGCGCCACCATGTACGAGGGCATCAGGACGTTCAAGGCGGTCACCACGATCGCCTCCGCCGCCGTGGAGGAGCAGTATGGCTGACCCGCAGGCACTGGACGAGGTCGTGGAGTTCACCTCCGGCCTGATCCGCATCGACACCACCAACCGGGGCGGCGGCGACTGCCGGGAACGGCCGGCCGCCGAGTACGCCGCCGAGCGGCTGGCCGGGGCCGGCCTGGACCCCCTGCTGCTGGAGCGCACCCCGGGCCGTACCAACGTGGTGGCCCGGATCGAGGGCACCGACCCGTCCGCCGACGCGCTGCTGGTCCACGGTCACCTGGACGTCGTACCCGCCGAGGCCGCCGACTGGAGCGTGCCCCCGTTCTCCGGGGAGGTCCGGGACGGGGTGGTGTGGGGGCGGGGCGCCGTCGACATGAAGAACATGGACGCGATGATCCTCGCGGTGATCCGCTCCTGGGCCCGGCAGGGCGTACGGCCCCGCCGAGACCTGGTCGTCGCCTTCACCGCCGACGAGGAGGCCAGCGCCGAGGACGGCTCCGGATTCCTCGCCGACCGGCATCCCGAACTGTTCGAGGGCTGTACCGAGGGCGTCAGCGAGGCGGGCGGCTTCACCTTCCACGACGGCTCCGGCCGGGAGATCTACCCGATCGCGGCGGGGGAGCGGGGCACCGCCTGGCTGAAGCTCACCGCGCGCGGCCGGGCCGGGCACGGCTCCAAGGTCAACCGGGAGAACGCGGTGACCCGGCTGGCCGCCGCCGTCACCCGCATCGGCGAGCACGAGTGGCCGCCACGGCTCACCCCCACCGTACGGGCCGCCCTGGACGCGCTCGCCGCGCTGTACGGCATCGAGGCCGGCCGCACCGACGTGGACCGGCTGCTGGAGAAGCTCGGCCCCGCCGCCGCACTGGTCGAGGCGACCGTCCGCAACAGCGCCAACCCGACCATGCTGGACGCCGGTTACAAGCTCAACGTCATCCCCGGCGAGGCGGTCGCCCACGTCGACGGACGGTATCTCCCGGGCACGGAGGAGGAGTTCGCCGCCACCCTGGACCGGCTCACCGGCCCCGACGTCCACTGGGAGTTCGCCCATCACGAAGTGGCCCTCCAGGCACCGGTGGACACCCCGCTGTTCGCCGGGATGCGGGCCGCCGTCGAGGAGTTCGCGCCCGGCGGGCACGTGGTGCCGTACTGCATGGCCGGCGGCACGGACGCCAAGCAGTTCTCCCGGCTCGGCATCACCGGCTACGGCTTCGTCCCGCTGAAGCTGCCCGCCGGCTTCGACTACCAGGCGCTGTTCCACGGCGTGGACGAGCGCGTGCCCGTCGAGGCGCTGCACTTCGGCGTCCGCGTCCTGGACCGTTTCCTGAGGGCGGCCTGACCGATGGGGGAGCAGATGCGCACCGCGCCGTACGGATCCTGGCCCTCGCCCGTCACCGCCGCGCTCGCCGCCGCGCACGACGGCCGCCCGGAGTGGGTGGACTTCGTCGGCGACGAGATCTGGTGGACCGAGCCCCGGCCGGCCGAGGGCGGCCGGCGGGCCCTGGTCCGGCGGGGCGCCGACGGCGCCGAGGAGACCGTGCTGCCCGCGCCGTGGGACGTCCGCAGCCGGGTCATCGAGTACGGCGGCCGGCCCTGGACCGGGCTGGTGGCGGACGGCCAGCCGCTGATCGTGTTCACCCACGTCGCCGACCAGCGGCTGTACCGGTACGAGCCCGGCGGCGCACCCGTCCCGCTCACCCCCGTCTCCCCGGTGGGCGGCGGCCTGCGCTGGGCCGAGCCCCGCGTGGACCTCGCCCGCGGCGAGGTGTGGTGCGTGCTGGAGGAGCACACCGGGGACGGGCCGGACGACGTACGGCGGGTCCTGGCCGCCGTACCGCTGGACGGCTCGGCCGCCGGCGACCGCGCCGCCGTGCGCGAACTCACCGCTGCCCGGCACCGGTTCGTGACCGGCGCCCGGCTCTCGCCCGACGGACGGCGGGCCGCCTGGCTCGGCTGGGACCATCCGCGGATGCCCTGGGACGGCACCGACCTGCTGGTCGCCGACGTGACCGGCGACGGCCGGCTGACCGGCGCCCGCACGGTCGCCGGCGGGCCGGACGAGTCCGTCTGCCAGGTGGAGTGGGCCCCGGACGGCCGTCTGCTGTACGCGAGCGACCGCGGCGGCTGGTGGAACCTCTACCGCGACGGCATCCCGCTGTGCCCCCGCGAGGAGGAGTTCGGCGGGCCGCTGTGGAAGCTCGGGCTGCGCTGGTTCGCCCCGCTGGACAACGGCCTGCTGGCGGTCCTGCACGGACGCGGACCGGCCGCGCTCGGGATACTGGACCCGGAGTCCGGCGAGCTCGTCGACGCCGCCGGGCCCTGGACCGAGTGCGCACCCGCCCTCGCCGTGCACGGCCAGCGCGTCGTCACCGTCGGCGCCGGCCCGCACACCGGGTACGAGGTGGTCGAACTGGACACCGTCACCGGCCGCGCCCGGGTGGCCGGCGCCCGCCACCGGGACCCCGTCGACCCCGCCTACTACCCGCGGCCCGAGGTCCGCGCCTTCCCCGGCCCCGACGGCCGCGAGGTGCACGCCCATGTGTACCCGCCGCACCATCCCGCGCGCACCGCACCCGACGGCGAACGGCCGCCGTACGTGATCTGGGCGCACGGCGGACCCACCGGCCGGGCCCCGCTGGTCCTGGACCTGGCCATCGCCTACTTCACCTCCCGGGGCATCGGCGTCGCCGAGGTGAACTACGGCGGCTCCACCGGATACGGCCGCGCCTACCGGGAGCGGCTGCGCGAGCGGTGGGGCGTGGTGGACGTCGAGGACTGCGCGGCCGTCGCCCGGGCCCTCGCCGCCGAGGGCATCGCCGACCCCGCCCGGCTGGCCGTCCGGGGCGGCAGCGCCGGCGGCTGGACCGCCGCCGCCTCCCTGACCACGACCGACGTCTACGCCTGCGGCACCATCCTCTATCCCGTGCTCGACCTGGCCACCTGGGGCCCCGGGGAGACCCACGACTTCGAGTCCCGCTACCTGGACTCGCTGATCGGTCCGCGCGCCGAGGTCCCCGCCCGGTACGCCGAACGCTCCCCGACCGCCCACGCCGACCGGCTCACCGTGCCGTTCCTGCTGCTCCAGGGCCTGGACGACGTCATCTGCCCGCCCGCCCAGTGCGAACGCTTCCTCGCCCGGACCGCCGGCCGGGGCGTCCCGCACGCGTACCTCACCTTCGAGGGCGAGGGCCACGGATTCCGCCGTGCCGATACCATGATCCGCGCCCTGGAGGCGGAACTCTCGCTGTACACCCAGGTGTTCGGGCTGGATCCGGCACCGCCCGCACCGCAACTGGAGCTGACCCCGTGAAGGAACTCGTCCGCCCGCCCCGGCTGGCCCCGGGCGCCCGGGTCGCCGTCGTCGCCACCAGCGGCCCGGTGCCCGAGGAGCGGCTCCAGGCGGGCCTGGACGTGCTGCGCGGCTGGGACCTCGACCCGGTGGCCGGTCCCCACGTCCTGGACCGGCACCCCGGGTTCGGTTACCTGGCCGGTACCGACGCCGACCGCGCCGCCGACTTCCAGAGCGCCTGGTGCAACCCCGCCGTGGACGCGGTGCTGTGCGCCCGCGGCGGCTACGGCGCCCAGCGCATGATCGACCTGCTCGACTGGGACGCCCTGCGCGCGGCCGGCCCCAAGCTGTTCATCGGCTTCAGCGACGTGACCGCGCTGCACGAGGCCATCGCCGCCCGGCTGGGCCTGGTCTCGCTGCACGGGCCGATGGCGGCCGGTGCCGACTTCATCAAGAGCCAGCGCGCCCAGGAGCACCTGCGGGCCACCCTGTTCGCGCCCGAGACCGTCCGCACCCTCGCCTTCGGCGGCACCGCCCTCGTCCCCGGCCGGGCCCGGGGCGTCACCCTCGGCGGCTGCCTGTGCCTGCTCGCGGCGGAACTCGGCACGCCGCACGCCCGGCCCTCGGCGCGCGGCGGACTGCTCTGCCTGGAGGACGTCGGCGAGTCCGCCTACCGGCTGGACCGGTACCTCACCCAACTCCTGCGGGCCGGCTGGCTGGACGGGGTGCGCGGGGTGCTGCTCGGCTCCTGGGAGGACTGCGCGGACCGGGAGGAGCTGCGGGCCCTGTTCGCGGACCGGCTCGGCCCTCTCGGGGTCCCGGTCGCCGGGGACGTCGGATTCGGGCACTGCGCCGGGGCGTTGACGGTTCCGCTCGGGGTGGCCGCCACCCTCGACACGGAGGCGGGCACGCTCACCCTGGACGAGCCGGCCCTGCACTGACGCCGTAGGCTGGGCCGATGCCGCACCACCCGTCCCGCTACCTGGCCGAAGGCCCCCGTGTGGGCATCCGGTCCTTCACCCTCGAAGACGGCCCCGAGTTCACCGCCCGGGCCCGGGAGAGCAAGGACCTGCACCGGCCCTGGCTGTTCCCGCCGGACACCGACGAGGCGTACGCCGACTACGCCGGCCGGCTGATCGACGACCCGGCCCGGGCCGGCTTCCTGGTGTGCGCGCGGGACGGCGGGGACATCGCCGGGTTCATCAACATCAACAACATCGTGCGGGGCGGCTTCCAGTGCGGTGCCCTCGGGTACGGCGCCTTCGCGCACGCGGCCGGGCGGGGCCTGATGCGCGAGGGCCTGGAACTGGTCATCGGGCACGCGTTCGGGCCGCTGGGCCTGCACCGGCTGGAGATCAACGTGCAGCCGGACAACGCCGCCTCCATCGCCCTCGCCCGGGGCGCCGGGTTCCGGCTGGAGGGCTTCTCGCCCGACATGATCTACATCGACGGCGCCTGGCGCGACCACGAACGCTGGGCCCTGACCACCGAGATGCGCGGCTGACCGGCTCAGCCGCGCTGGTCCACGTACTCGAAGACCGACCCGTCGGGGTGGACCGCCAGCAGGTTGCGGCCCGCCGGGGTCGGCACCGGGCCGGCGACGATCCGCGCGCCCAGCCCGGTCAGCAGCCGGTGGGCCTCGTCCACGTCCCGCACCGCGATCGTCGCCGCCACCTTGCGCAGGATCTCCAGCTCCTCCTCGGGGCCGCTCATCAGCAGGAACGAACCGACCGCGGCGACCTCGACACCACCGCGCGCGAAGCGCAGCGCTCTGCCGCCGGTCAGACGCTCGTAGAAGGGGACGGCGGTCTCGAGGTCGTCGACGCAGATGCGCAGCGAAGCGCCCAGAATCTCCATGTGGAGGAGCCTAGTTGGGGCCGCGGGAGGCGCGCACGGCCCTCGCGTTACGCACCGTGAGGGACGGGTACCCGCGCGGTATGGACAAGCGTTCGGAACACCTGGAACATCATCTGGACCGGCACCTGGTCGAGGAACTGGCCCAGGTGGCACGCGAGACGGTACGCGACGAACTGCGCGAGCAGTCCCGCAAGCAGCGCCGCACCGCCGTGCTCTACGCCGCGTCCGGCGCCGTCGCCCTGTACGCGGGCGGCGCGGTGGCCGTCGCGGTCGGCCTCGCCCTCGCGTCCGGCCTGCCCGGCTGGGCCGCGGCCCTGGTCACGGCGGCGCTGTTCGGTGTGCTCGCGTACTGCCTGCGCGGCGCGGCCCACGGCCGGCACACCCCGCACACCCCGCACCGCGTGATCGGCGGCGCCCCGCCGGCGACCCCGCCGATGGGCCTGGGCATGCCGTACCCGCCGATGCCCCAGGACCCGCCGGACACCCCGCGTCACCGGGCCTGACGGCGGAGCCCGATGGCCCCGATGGCATGGGGCGGCGCGGCCGGCCCAGGGGGGCGCGGGGCATCTCTCATCCGGTCAGCCGCGGCAGCACCTTCGTGCGGTAGAAGTCGAAGAATCCCCGCTGATCCGGCCCGATCTGGTTCACGTACACCCGGTCGAACCCGGCGTCGGCGAACGCCCGCAACGTGCTCACGTGCTGGTCCGCGTCGTCCCCGCACACCACCTTCTCCCGCACCATGTCCTCGGTGACCAGCTCGTGCAGCTGCTCGAAGTGCCGGGGCGAGGGCAGCACCTGCCCCATCTCACCGGGCAGCAGCTCGTTGTACCAGAGCCGGTGCACCGTACGGACGCACTCCTCGCGGTTGGTGCCGTAACACACCTTCGTGCCGCCGCTGACCGGCTTCGTCCCGCCGCCGCCCTCGCGGAAGCGGGTGACCATCTCCTCGTCCGGCATCATCGTGATGTAGCCGTCGCCCACCCGGGAGGCCAGCGAGATCGCCTTGGGCCCGAAGGCCGAGATGTCGATCGGGACGGGCTCGTCCGGGACCGTGTAGAGCCGGGCGTTCTCCACCGTGTAGTGCTTGCCGTGGTGGCTGACCTCCTCGCCGGTGAACAGCCGGCGCATCACCTCGACGGCCTCCTCCAGCATCTCCAGCCGCACCCGCACCGGGGGCCACCGGTCGCCGAGGATGTGCTCGTTCAGCGCCTCGCCGGTGCCCACGCCGAGCCGGAAGCGGCCCTCGGTCATCACCGCGCTGGTCGCCGCGGCCTGCGCGAGCACCGCCGGGTGGATCCGTACGGTCGGACAGGTCACGGCCGTCTCGACGGGCAGCGACACCGCCTGGGACAGCGCCCCGATCACCGACCACACGAACGGGCTCTGCCCCTGCGCGTCGTTCCACGGGTGGTAGTGGTCGGAGATCCACAGCGCCTGGAACCCGGCCTGTTCGGCCATCCGGGCCTGCTCGACGAGGGCCGCGGGGTCGTGTTCCTCCGCCGCCAGGAAATAGCCGTACTCGGGCATGGGAAACCTCCGCGTGGCCGATGCCGGTCCTGGTGTGGTCCGTGCCGGACGCGGTGACCCGTGCGGACGCGGTGGTGCGTGCCGTACGCGGGTGACCGGCGGTGCCCGGCCGGACCGGCTCCGGGTAACCGGGCGCGCCCGCGCGAAACGCCGTCACCGGGGCGCGGCGGGGGAGCGCGCCCGGCGTACCGGTGCCTCGGCCCGGCGTACCGGTGGCCCGCACGGCGTTTGGCCCGCCCGGCCCCGGTTACGCGGAAGACCCGTACGAGCCGCACCGCCGGAGGAGCACCGTGAGCCGACCCCGCGTCGTGATCGTCGGCGCCGGTTCCGCCGGGTACCGGGCTGCCCGCACCCTGGTCCGGCTCACCCGCAACCGCGCCGACATCACGCTGGTCAACCCGACCGACCACTATCTCCACAGGCCGCTGCTGCCCCAGGTCGCCGCCGGTGTCCTGGAGGCCCGCCGGGTCACCGTGTCGCTGCCCGCCACCCTGCGCGGGGTGCGGCTGGTCCTCGGCGAGGCGGAGGACGTCGACCTGGACGGGCACACCGTGCACTACCGCGACCCCGAGGGCGGCACGGGCCGGCTCGGCTACGAGCGGCTGGTGCTGGCCGTCGGCAGCGTGCGCACCCTGCTGCCGGTCCCCGGCGTCGCCGAGCACGCGCACGGCTTCCGCGGCCCGGCCGAGGCGCTCTGCCTGCGTGACCACGTGATCCGGCAGGTGGAGCTGGCCGCCGCCGACAGTCCGGAGGCCGCCGCCGCCCGGTGCACCTTCGTGGTGGCCGGGGCCGGCTGCGCCGGCACCGAGGTGGCCGCCCAGACCCAGCTGCTCACCCGCCGGCTGGCCCGCCGGCAGCCGCTGCCCGCCGGCCTGCGCCCCCGCTGGGTCCTGCTGGAGGCGGCGCCCCGTGTGCTGCCGGAGCTGGACGAGCGTCTGTCCCGTACGGCCGAGCGGGTGCTGCGGGCGCGCGGGGTGGAGGTGCGCACGGGCACGTCGGTACGGGAGGCCACCCGGGACGGGGTGCTCCTCGACGACGGGGAGTTCCTCGCCTCCCGGACCCTCGTGTGGTGCGTGGGCGTACGGCCCGATCCGCTGGTGGCGGCCCTCGGGCAGCCGCTGGAGCGGGGGCGGCTGACCGTCGACCCGTATCTGCGGCTGCCCGGCCGTCCCGAGGTGTTCGTGTGCGGGGACGCCGCCGCCGTGCCCGACCCGGACACGCCGGGCGGGTACCCGGCGCCGACGGCCCGGCACGCCTGGCGGCAGGGCCGGACGGCCGGGGAGAACCTGGCCGCCTCGCTCGGGCTCGGCCGGCGCCGGCGCCCGTACCGTCCCCGGAACCGGGGCTGCGCCGTCGACCTCGGCGGGGTCCGGGCCGTCGCCGGCCCGTTCGGCATCCCGCTGTCCGGCCCGGCGGCGGGCGCGGTGGCCCGCGGCTACCACCTGGCCGCGCTGCCCGGCAACCGGGTCCGGGTCGCCGCCGACTGGCTCCTGGACGCCGTACTCCCGCGCCAGGGCGTGCAGTTGGGGCTGGCCCGGGCCTGGTCACAGCCCCTGGAGACGGCCGCGCCGGAACCGGCGCGGATCCCGGGCGGCCCGGAGCCCGGTGCGCCGGACGGACACGAGGGACACCAACGGGCCGCGGGCTGCGGGGGAGACGAGCCCATGACCCACGAGAGCCGCGGCATCCGCCCGGACGGGCATCCCGCCCCCGGCTCCGTCCCGCGCCCCGGCGGCCCGGGCCCGGCCGGCTGAGCCCGCGACCGCGTACGAACCCGTTCCAAGAACCGCGAGGAGACCTAGGAGACTCATGAACACCGACGAACTCGCCGAACTCGGCCAGCAGTTGCGCGTGGACAGCGTGCGGGCGTCCGCTGCCGCCGGATCGGGGCACCCCACGTCCTCGATGTCCGCGGCCGACCTGCTGGCCGTCCTGCTCGCCCACCACCTCCGCTACGACTTCGAGCGCCCCGAACACCCCGCCAACGACCGCTTCGTGCTGTCCAAGGGGCACGCCTCCCCGCTGCTGTACGCCGCGTACAAGGCGGCCGGCGCGATCGAGGACGGCGAGCTGGTCACCTTCCGCAGGCTCGGCAGCCGGCTGGAGGGCCATCCGACGCCCCGCCGGCTGCCCTGGGTGGAGACGGCCACCGGTTCGCTCGGCCAGGGCCTGCCGGTCGGGGTCGGCATCGCCCTCGCCGGGAAGCGGCTGGACCGCACCGGCTACCGGGTGTGGGTGCTGTGCGGCGACAGCGAGCTGGCGGAGGGCTCGGTGTGGGAGGCCGCCGAACACGCGGGCTACGAGAACCTGGACAACCTCGTCGTCATCGTGGACGTCAACCGGCTCGGCCAGCGCGGACCCACCCGGCACGGCCACGACCTGGACGCCTACGCCCGCCGCTTCCAGGCCTTCGGCTGGCACACCGTCGAGATCGACGGGCACGACGTCGACAAGATCGACCGGGCGTACGGGGAGGCGCTGTCCACCGCCGGGCAGCCCACCGTGATCCTCGCCCGCACCCTCAAGGGCAAGGGCGTCGCCGCCGTGGAGGACCGCGAGGGACTGCACGGCAAGCCGCTGCCCGAGGCCGAGGACGCCATCGCCGAACTCGGCGGGCAGCGCGACCTGCGGATCCGGGTGAACGAGCCGCAGGTCGCCGCCGCGCTGCGCTCCCACACGACCGAACCGGTCCGGCTGCCGCGGTACGACCTGGGCGAGGAGGTCGCCACCCGGGACGCCTTCGGCAAGGCCCTGGCCGCGCTCGGCACCGCCCGCGGCGACGTCGTCGCCCTGGACGGCGAGGTCGGCGACTCCACCCGCACCGAGGAGTTCGCCAAGGAACACCCCGACCGCTACTTCGAGTGCTACATCGCCGAGCAGCAGCTCGTCGCCAGCGCCGTCGGCATGGCCACGCGCGGCTGGGTGCCGTACGCCGCCACGTTCGCCGCGTTCCTCACCCGCGCCCACGACTTCGTGCGCATGGCGTCCATCAGCGGCTCCGGGATCAACCTGGTGGGCTCGCACGCCGGGGTCGCCATCGGACAGGACGGACCCTCGCAGATGGGCCTGGAGGACCTGGCGATGTTCCGGTCCGTGTACGGCTCCACGGTGCTCTACCCGTGCGACGCCAACCAGACGGCCCGGCTGGTCGCGGCCATGGCCGGGCTGGACGGCATCCGCTATCTGCGCACCTCCCGCGGCAAGTCCCCGGTGATCTACGGCCCGGACGAGGAGTTCCCGGTCGGCGGCAGCAAGACGCTGCGCTCCGGCGACGACGACCGGCTGACCCTCGTCGCGGCCGGGGTGACCGTGCCCGAGGCGCTCACGGCCGCCGACCGGCTCGCCGAGGAGGGCATCGCGGTGCGGGTCATCGACCTGTACTCGGTCAAGCCCGTCGACGCGGCCGCCCTGCGCCGGGCCGCCGAGGAGACCGGCTGCCTGCTCACCGTGGAGGACCACCACCCGGAGGGCGGCCTCGGCGACGCCGTCGCCGAGGTGTTCGCCGACGGCCGGCCCGCCCCCCGGCTGGTCCGGCTGGCGGTGCGCACCATGCCGGGCTCGGCCGCCCCGGACGAGCAGCTGCACGCGGCCGGCATCGACGCCGTGGGCATCGCGGCGGCGGCCCGGCTGCTGGTCGAGGAGGCGGTCGTGCGATGAGCCACGGCGCCGCGCGGACGATCCGGGCGGGCCGGCACACCGTGGAGCTCCAGCGGCCGGGGAAGGTCCTCTTCCCCGGCCGCGCCGGCGCACCCGGGTACACCAAGGGCGACCTCGCCGACTACTACCGGTCCGTCGCGCCGTACCTGCTGCCGCACCTGCGGGGCCGTCCGCTGATGCTGGAGCGGTACCCGGACGGCCTGGACGGCGAGCGCTTCCCGCAGAAGAACGTCCCGGGGCACTGTCCCGACTGGATCACCCGCGCCGAGGTCGCCAAAGAGGGCGGCACGGTCACCCACGTGGTCCGCGACGACACCGCCACCCTGCTGTACCTCGCCGGCCAGGCCTGCATCACCCTGCACCGCCGGCTCTCGCGCACCGACCGGGCGGGCGGACCCGGATGTCCCGACCGGCTGGTCTTCGACCTCGATCCCCCCGGCGACGACTTCGCCGCCGCCCGGCACCCGGACCGGCTCACCACCGCCGCCCGCAAGAAGGACCGCGCGGGCCGCCTCCACCTCGACGTCCAGCGCGACGCCTGCGCCCGGACCGCCGTCGCCCCCTACACCGTGCGCGCCCTGCCAGGCGCCCCGGTCGCCGTCCCCCTAGCCTGGAAGCAGGTGGACGAACCGGTGCTCGACGCCCGCCGGTGGACCCTCGCCGACGCCGTCGACCAGGCCCGTACCGAACCGTGGGCCGGCCTGCCGCGGCGGGGCCGCTCCCTCGGTCCGGCCCGGCGCCGCCTCGATGACATGCGCTCCTGAGGTTTGGCCAAGGGAGGAACGGCCACACGCAGGGGAGAGGTGGCCATGTCGAACACAAACAGCACACCGAAGACACAGAGTTCACAAGAACCCCAGAACTCTCACGACACGCACGACAGTGCGCGCAAGGAACGGAACGAGAACCAAGCGGACGGCCGCCGGCCGGCCCTCATGGAGGTGCTGCGCCAGGCGCGCGCCCAGCTCACCGAACTCACCGGACTCGTCCCCGAGACCGTCTCCTCCTTCGAGCAGACCGAGGACGGCTGGTCCCTCGAGGTCGAGGTGCTGGAACTCGCCCGGGTGCCCGACACCATGAGTCTGATGGCGAGCTACCAGGTCGAGCTGGACCCCGAGGGGCAGCTGACCGGATACCGGCGCGTCCGCCGTTACGAGCGCGGCAGGGCCGACGCGCGCGGTGGCCGCTGAGCCACCGCGCGCCCGACCGCCCGGACCGTGCACCTACTAGGCACGAGGAGGAATCGCCGGCATGACTGTTGTTCCGGCACAGCAGACCGGAGGCGGAGGCGGCAGCAGCGGCCTCTACGACGTGCTCGAGCTCGTCCTCGACCGGGGTCTCGTGATCGACGCGTTCGTCCGCGTCTCCCTGGTCGGCATCGAGATCCTGAAGATCGACGTACGGGTCGTCGTGGCCAGCGTCGACACGTATCTGCGCTTCGCCGAGGCGTGCAACCGGCTGGACCTGGAGTCGGGTCCGCGCAAGAGCCCCGGCCTGCCCGAGGTCGTCGGCGAGATCACCGAGAAGGGCGCCCGGGGCAAGTCCAAGGGCGCGCTGTCCGGTGCCGCCCAGACCATCTCCGACGCCTTCAACCAGGCCCGCCAGGAAGGGGAGAGCGAGTCCCGGCCGCGCGCCCGCAAGGCTCCGTCGCGCAGTAAGGAGGAGCAGGAGTGAGCACCTACGTCTACGGCATCACCACCCGGTCGCACCCGGCGCTGCCCGAGGGCATGACCGGGGTGGGTGAGCCGGCCCGCCCGGTGCGCGTCCTCACGGCCGGTGACCTGGCCGCCGTGGTCAGCGACGCCCCCGAGGACCTGCGCCCCAAGCGCCGCGACCTGCTCGCGCACCAGAACGTGCTCGCCGAGGCCGGGGCAGGCGGCTGTGTGCTGCCCATGCGGTTCGGCAGCGTCGCCACGGACGACGACGCGGTCGTCCAGGTCCTCACCGAGCGGGCGGACCACTACGCGGAACGGCTCCGCGAACTCGACGGCAAGGTCGAGTACAACGTCAAGGCCACCCACGTCGAGGAGGCCGTGCTGCACCTGGTGATGGCCGAGAACACCGAGGCGCGCGCCCTCGCCGAGGCCAACCGCCGCTCCGGCGGAGGCAGCTACGACGACAAGATCCGCCTCGGGGAACTGGTCGCCGGCCTGGTCAAGGCCAAGGAGGGCGACGACGCCGACCAGGTGCGGGACCTGCTGGCGCCGGCCGCGACCGCGGTCAACGTGGGCCCCGAGTCCACCGGCTGGCTGCTGAACGTGTCGTACCTCGTGCCACGGGAGACGGCCGACCGCTTCCTGGCCGCCGTGGAGGAGGTCCGCCAGAGCCACCCCCACCTCGACCTGCGCATCCACGGGCCGCTGCCGCCGTACAGCTTCGTCGAACCCGGCCCGGCCCAGCCCGCCGGCACCACGACCGGCGCGGACGCCGGCGCGCGCTAGCGCTCCCGGCCCGACGGAAGGAGGACACCGTGGGACTGATCGGCGAAGTGCTGATGCTGCCGCTCGCCCCTGTGCGCGGCGCAGGCTGGGCCGTCAGGCAGGTACTCCGCGAGGCGGAACGGATCTACTACGACCCCGCCACCGTACGGGCCGAGCTCGCCCGCCTCGAAGAGCAGCTGGAGGCGGGCGAGATCACCGAGGAGGAGTTCGACCGGCGTGAGGACGAACTGCTCGACCGGCTGGAGACCGCGCTGCACTCCGGCGACACGACAGGCAACGGGACGGGACGATGAACCGAACGGCACTGGGCCTCGCCGTAGGGGCCGGATATCTGCTCGGCCGCACGAAGAAGCTGAAGATGGCGCTCGCCGTCGGCTCCCTGGTGGCCGGCAAGAAGCTGAACCTCAGTCCGAAGATGCTCGCGGACGTGGTGAACCAGCAACTGAAGAACAACCCCCAGTTCCAGGAGATCGGGGACCAGCTGCGCCAGGACCTGCGGGGCGTCGGCAAGGCGGCCACCGGCGCGATGGTCGAGCGGCAGATGAGCTCGCTCGCCGACCGGCTGCACAGCCGTACCGGCCAGGTGCGCGACCAGCTGTCCGGCGCCGTGCCCGCGGGCTCCGGCGAGGAACCCGGGGAGGACGAGGACGAGGCACCCCGGAAGAAGGCCGACGGGGAGGCCCCCGAAGGAGGCGAGGCCCCTGATGAGGGGGCGTCCGAGCGGAAGCCCCCCGAGAAGAAGGCCCCCGAGAAGAAGGCTCCCGGGCGGAAGCCGGCCAGGAAACCGCTGTCCGCCGCCGGGAAGGGAGCGACCAGGAAGACGGGCGCGGCCGGGAAGGCGGCGGCGAAGCGGACGGCCGCGGCCGGCGGGTCCCGCCGCGGTACCGCCTCCCGGCAGTCGAAGGGCGGCGATGACCGATGACCGAGACCCTCCGTTCCACGGCCTCCCGGGCCTCGGACGGCAACCCGGCGGGCCCGCTCGCCGGCCTCGCCCGCAGCGAGGCCGCCGACCGGCTGAAGGAGGAGGCCCGCGCGTACATGACGGCGCAGGCCGAACGGCTGCTGGCCGGCGTCGGCCGCAAGCTCGGCGAGACCACCGTCCGGCTCAACGACATCGCCGAGGGCAACAGCCCGGGCTTCGCCAAGCTGGCACTGGAAGGCGGCCGCAAGCTGGCCGAGGGCAAGGGCCCGCTGCGCTCGGCGCTGGAACTGGGCGCCTCCCGCGCCAAGGAGAACGTGATGGACGCGGTCAGAAACCTCGGGGGGAGCAAGGGCAAGAAGGGCGGCGCGGGCAAGAAGCCCACCGTCATCATGGAGTCCGTCGACGTCGGCGTGCCCCTGCGCACCGCGTACGACCAGTGGACGCAGTACCAGAGCTTCAGCACCTTCGCCAAGGGCGTCAAGAGCGCGAGCCGCTCCGACGACACCCACTCCGACTGGCAGGCGAAGGTCTTCTGGTCCTCCCGCAGCTGGAAGGCGCACACCACCGAGCAGATACCCGACTACCGCATCCAGTGGACCTCGGAGGGCGCCAAGGGCACCACCAAGGGCGTGGTCTCCTTCCACCGGCTGGAGGAGAACCTCACCCGGGTGCTGCTGGTCATGGAGTACTACCCGACCGGCCTGTTCGAGAAGACCGGCAACATCTGGCGCGCCCAGGGCCGCCGGGCCAGGCTGGACCTGAAGAACTTCGCCCGTTTCATCACCCTCAAGGGAGAGGCGGAGGACTCCTGGCGCGGCGAGATCCGCGACGGCGAGGTGGTCCGCACCCACGAGGACGCCGTCGCCGAGGAGGAGCGGGAAGGCGAGCCCGAGGAGCAGGCGCCCGAGGACGCGGACGAGGACCGGGAGCCGGACGACGACGGGGAGCCGGAGGACGACCGGGAGCCCGCGTACGAGGACGAGTCCGACGAGTCCGACGAGTCCGACGAGGACGAGGAGGACCAGGAGCCCGAGGAGTACGAGGCCGGGTACGAGGACGAGGAGGACGAGGAAGAGGAGCCCGAGGAGGAGCCCGGTGAGGGCGAGGAGGGCGCCTACGACGAGTACGAGGAGGACGAGGAAGAGGAACCCGGGTACGCCGGGCGCGGGAGCGGTCGATGACGACACCGAGCCGCCTGCCCGAGCCCTACGGACAGGCATCGGGAGCCAACCTCGCCGACATCCTCGAACGGGTGCTCGACAAGGGTGTCGTCATCGCGGGTGACATCAGGATCAACCTGCTCGACATCGAACTGCTCACCGTCAAGCTGCGCCTGATCGTCGCCTCGGTGGACAAGGCCAAGGAGATGGGCATCGACTGGTGGGAGAGCGATCCCGCCCTGTCCTCCCGGGCCCGCCGCGACGAGCTGGCCCGGGAGAACGCCGAACTGCGTGAACGGCTCGCCCGGCTCGAGGAACTCGAGCCGGGCCGCGCCCCGAAGGAGGCCCCATGACCGGACTGCGGTACGTGTACGCCGTCTGCCGTCCCTTCGGGACGCCGCTGCAGGCCGAGCTGACGGGCGTCGGGGGCGCCCCGGCCGGCCTGCTCCACCACCACGGGCTGGTCGCCGTGGTCAGTACGGTCCCGGAGGCCGACTTCGGCGAGGAGGAGCTGAAGGCGCACCTGGAGGACCTGGACTGGCTCGCCGCGACCGCCCGGGCCCATCAGGGGGTGGTCGACGCGCTCACCACCGTCACCACCCCGCTGCCGCTTCGGCTCGCCACCGTCTTCCGTGACGACAGTGCCGTACGCGTCATGATCGAGGCCCGCGAGGACCACTTCCGGGCGCTGCTGGACCGGCTCGACGGCCGGGTCGAGTGGGGCGTGAAGGTGTACGCCGAGGAGACCGCCGAGTTCGCCGCGTCCGCACCCGCCGCCCCCGCGAAGCCCGCCAGCGGCCGGGACTACCTGCGGCAGCGGCGCGCCCGGGGCCAGGCCAAGGAGGAGACCTGGCAGCGGGCCGAGCGGTTCGCGCACGCGCTGCACCAGCGCCTCGCCGGGCGGGCCGAGGATTTCCGGCTGCACCCTCCGCAGAATTCCGCGCTCTCCGGAACACCGGGGCTGAACGTGCTCAACGCGGCCTATCTGGTGTCCCGGGCCCATTCCGAGGAATTCGTGGAACTGGTGGACCGGACGAAGGACGAGGAGCCCGGATTCCGGGTGGAGCTGACCGGCCCGTGGGCCGCCTATTCATTCACAGGGGAAACCGGGGAAACCGGGGATGCCGCGGGTACCGGGGGTACCGGCGGCGCGGCGGACGCCGCGGAGGGAGTGTCGTGACCGTTGTCGAACGGCGGGAGATCGCGCTTGTCGACCTGCTCGACCGGCTGCTGGCCGGCGGAGTCGTGATCACCGGGGACATCACCCTGCGGATCGCGGACGTCGACCTGGTCCGCATCGACCTGAACGCGCTGATCAGCTCCGTCAACGCGACGGTGCCCTCGCCGTTCGAGCCCGCCGGGTCCCTGCCCGCCAAGCCCTCCGAGGAGGCCGTGTGACCCCGCCCAAGCGGCTCGACCTGGAACCCGACACGGTCGAGCGCGACCTGGTGAAACTGGTGCTGACCGTGGTGGAACTGCTGCGCCAGCTCATGGAACGGCAGGCCGTGCGCCGCTTCGACACCGGCGAGCTGACCGAGGAGCAGGAGGAGCGGATCGGGCTGACCCTGATGCTCCTGGAGGAGCGCATGGCCGAGCTGCGGGACCGCTACGGACTGCGGCCCGAGGACCTGAATCTGGACCTCGGGCCGCTCGGACCGCTGCTGCCCCGCGACTAGGGAGCGTGCCGGGGCGTCATGTCACCACCTGTACCATCGCCCCCTGCCGCCGCCGGTCGTCGTGCCGCGGACGAGGAAACCCAGGAGCCAGACGACCAGCACCGCCAGGGCGATCCACCAGAGAATCTTTATCGCGAATCCGGCGCCGAAAAGAATGAGGGCCAGAAGCAGTACCAGCAGGATGGGAACCATAATGTGAAAACCTCCTGCCGACCGTGTTACCGGAAATCCGCGGATCAGGCTTCTTTACGGCACAGAATCTCCCCGTGCAGAACCGCGAACCAGCCGTCCTCCCGCCGGCCCCATTCCCGCCACGCCTCGGACACCGCGCGCAGCCGCTCCACCGTGGCGTGGCCGCCCTGGACCGCCTGTCCGGCGTAGGCGGAGTCCAGGGTGCGGTCCGCCCACAGGCCGCTCCACCAGGCCCGCTCCTCGGCGGTGGCGAACGTCCAGGTGCTGGTCGTGGCGGTGACCTCGGTCAGCCCGGCGGCCAGCGCCCACGCCTTCAGCCGGCGCCCGGCGTCGGGCTCGCCGCCGTTGGCCCGGGCCACCGCCTCGTACAGGTCCAGCCAGTCGTCCAGCCCCGGCACCGCCGGGTACCAGGTCATCGCCGCGTAGTCCGCGTCGCGTACGGCGATGATCCCGCCCGGCCTCGTCACCCGGCGCATCTCGCGCAGCGCCCGCACCGGGTCGCCCACGTGCTGGAGCACCTGGTGGGCGTGGACCACGCAGAAGGTGTCGTCGGGGTAGTCCAGGGCGTGGATGTCGGCCACCGCGAAGTCGGTGTTGGCCAGCCCCCGGCCGGCGGCGGTGGCCCGGGCCCGCTCCAGGACGCCGGGCGCCCGGTCCACGCCGGTGACGTGGCCGTCGGGGACCAGTTCCGCCAGGTCGGCGGTGATGGTGCCCGGACCGCAGCCGATGTCCAGGATCTTCATGTGGGGCTTCAGGTGGCCGAGCAGATAGGCCGCGGAGTTGGCGGCGGTCCGCCAGGTGTGCGAGCGCAGCACCGACTCGTGGTGCCCGTGCGTGTAGACGGCGGTCTCCTGTGCCTGCGGCATGGCCGTACCCCTTCACCCCTCGTGGCGGACGGGCCGATACCCGTCCGCCGGTACGCCCTCACCGTACGCGCCCGTGCCGAATGATGAGACTCGCGTATCGTCATGTGGACTGACGGAGGGTCAGGATGAGGTCAGCCGGTGATGCCCAGCGGGCGGTAGACCGTCAGCGCCTCCGGCAGCTTCTCCAGCGTCACCTCGCCCGACACCGACGTGACCTCGCCGTCGTAGGCGAGCGGGGTGCCCGGGGCGAGACCGGTCAGCCGCAGCCGGTTGACCTGCACCGCCGAGTGCGCCGGGGACCGGGTCAGCGGGCCCGCCACGGCCCCTGCGAGCAGCCGCAGGGCGGGCCTACGGCCGCCGTGCACCACCCGCACGTCCAGCAGCCCGTCCGCCAGGTCGGTCCGGCGGCCCGGCGTGAGCCCCATCCGGTGGTAGACGCCGTTGCCGACGAACAGCAGCCACAGCGGCCGTGTCTCGCCGCTCACCTCCACCTCCAGCGGATGCTCGCCCGCCCGCAGCACACGCAGCGCGCCGAGCACCCCGGCCGGCCAGCCGCCGATCCGGTGCGACCAGCGCTCCCTGACCCGCACCAGCTCCGGGTACACGCCGAGGCTCAGCGTGTTCAGGAACAGGCCCTCCCGGTTCCCGGCGACGAACCGGCCCGCGTCCACCCGGACCGCCTCGCCGTGCCGCACCGCGCGGGCCAGCAGGCGCTCGTCCGCCACGCCCAGGTCGGCGGCGAAGTGGTTGAGGGTGCCGCCCGGCAGCACCGCGAGCGGCAGGCCGTGCCGGAGCGCCACCCGGGCCGCCGCGTTCACCGTGCCGTCGCCGCCGCACACCCCGAGCACCCGGGCCCGCGCCGCCGCCTTCTCCAGTTCCTCCCCGACGTCCTCCGGCGCGCACTCCACGATCTCCGCCGCAGGCAGCGCGTCGTGCAGCGCGCCGACCCGGTCCGCCGTTCCCGAGGCCCGGTTGGCGACGAGCACCAGCCCCTCGCCCTCGGGCAGCGCGGGCACCTCGACCCGGGACCGGGCGGGCAGCCGTACCTGGGCGCGGGGCGGGAACAGCCGCCGTACCAGGAAGGCGGCGCCCACCCCGAGCGCCGCCCCGGCCAGCACGTCGCTCGGGAAGTGCACCCCGGTGTAGACCCGGGACGCGGCCACCGAGAACGCCACCGGCGCGACCGCCGCGCCCCACACCGGCGACTCCAGCGCCACCCCGGTCGCGAAGGCCGCCGCCGAGGCCGCGTGCCCGGACGGGAAGGAGGTGGTGATCGGCTGCCGCTTCAGCTGCCGCACCAGGGGGACCGGGTCCAGCACCGGCCGGGCCCGCCGCACCGAGCGCTTGCCGAGCGTGTTGATCGTCAGCGAGGCCAGGCCGAGCGAGGCCAGCCCCCGGGCCGCCGCCCGGCGGGAGTGGGGCGTGCGGCTCGCGGCCAGGGCGGCGGCCGACGCACACCACAGCACGCCGTGGTTCGCGGCCCGGCTCAGGCGGGGCAGCACCCGCTCGGCGCCGGGCCAGCGCCAGGCGGCGGCGGCCTCGAACAGCCGGCCGTCGAGGGCGAGGAGCGTACGCAGGGGGGCGCGGGCGGCGGACGACGCGGCGGCCGTCAGGTCCAGGTCAGGGCTCATGACATGCGGATACCCGGAACGAGCCGTTTCCTGTGCGCGCGTCCCGCGGGGCGCGGCGGGAGCCCCGGAGGCCCTCCGATATGCGTTTGCCCCCGTCCCCGGGCGCCGCGCAGAATGCCTGTCCATGGGACATCTGGAAGCCGCGCACCTGGAGTACCACCTCCCCGACGGAAGGTCGCTGCTGGGCGATGTCTCCTTCCGGGTCGGGGAGGGCGCCGTCGTCGCCCTGGTCGGCCCGAACGGCGCCGGCAAGACCACGCTGCTGCGGCTGATCTCCGGCGAGCTGAAACCGCACGGCGGCACGGTCACCGTCGGCGGCGGCCTCGGCGTGATGCGCCAGTTCGTCGGCTCCGTACGGGACGAGACGACCGTACGGGACCTGCTGGTCTCCGTCGCCCCGCCCCGCATCCGGGACGCCGCGAAGGCCGTCGACGCCGCCGAGCACGCCCTGATGACCGTCGACGACGAGGCCGCCCAGCTCGGCTACGCGCAGGCCCTCGCCGACTGGGCCGAGGCGCGCGGCTACGAGGCCGAGACCCTGTGGGACATGTGCACCACCGCCGCCCTCGGCGTCCCCTACGAACGCGCCCAGTGGCGCCAGGTGCGCACTCTCTCCGGCGGCGAGCAGAAGCGGCTGGTGCTGGAGGCGCTGCTGCGCGGCACCGACGAGGTGCTGCTGCTGGACGAGCCGGACAACTACCTCGACGTGCCCGGCAAGCGGTGGCTGGAGCAGCAGCTCGCCGAGACCCGCAAGACCGTCCTGTTCGTCTCCCACGACCGCGAGCTCCTCGCCCGCGCCGCCGAGAAGATCGTCTCCGTCGAGCCCGGCCCGGCCGGCGCCGACGCCTGGGTGCACGGCGGCGGCTTCGCCACCTACCACGAGGCCCGCCGCGAACGCTTCGCCCGCTTCGAGGAGCTGCGCCGCCGCTGGGACGAGAAGCACGCCCAGCTGAAGAAGCTGGTGCTGAACCTGCGCCAGGCCGCCGCCGTCAGCCACGAGATGGCCTCCCGGTACGCCGCCGCCCAGACCCGCCTGCGCAAGTTCGAGGAGGCCGGCCCGCCGCCGGAGCCGCCCCGCGAGCAGGACATCACCATGCGCCTGAAGGGCGGCCGTACCGGCGTACGGGCCGTCACCTGCCAAGGTCTCGAACTGACCGGCCTGATGAAGCCGTTCGACCTGGAGGTCTTCTACGGCGAACGGGTCGCCGTCCTCGGCTCCAACGGGTCCGGCAAGTCCCACTTCCTGCGGCTGCTCGCGGGCGAGGACGTCGCGCACACGGGCGAGTGGAAGCTGGGCGCCCGGGTCGTGCCCGGCCACTTCGCGCAGACCCACGCACACCCCGAACTCCAGGGCCGCACCCTGCTGGACATCCTGTGGAAGGAACACGCCCAGGACCGGGGCGCGGCCATGTCCCGGCTGCGCCGCTACGAACTCACCGGACAGGCCGAGCAGAATTTCGACCGGCTCTCCGGCGGACAGCAGGCCCGCTTCCAGATCCTGCTGCTCGAACTGGCCGGTGCCACCGCGCTGTTGCTGGACGAGCCCACCGACAACCTCGACCTGGAGTCCGCCGACGCCCTCCAGGAGGGACTGGAGGCCTTCGAGGGCACGGTCCTCGCGGTCACCCACGACCGCTGGTTCGCCCGCTCCTTCGACCGCTTCCTGGTCTTCGGCAGCGACGGCCGGGTCCGCGAGACCCCGGAACCGGTCTGGGACGAACGCCGCGTCGAGCGGACCCGGTGACCCCGGGCCCGCCCGGGCCCCGGGGCCGCTACCGCCAGCGCAGCAGCGCGCCCATGCCACCCGCCGGGACCCCCTCGCCGGTCTCCTCCAGCACCGGCGCCAGCGAGTAGACCGGTGCGTCCGTCACCACGGCCGCCCGTACCAGCGCGTCGTCGGCACGGGCCGGCCAGGCATGCCGCTCGCCGAGGTCCGACAGCTCGCCACGGCGCTCCGCCAGCAGGTCCGGGTCCTCGCCGATCCACACCTCGCGCCGGGTGTCCGGCCCGTCCGGCAGGATCAGCAGCTCGGCCAGCCGGTGCTCGCGGGCCGCCTCGATCAGCGGCGGTACCCCCTCGACGGCCGCCGCCCGCCGCTCCTCGTCGGAGGTCCGGGCGGACCGGTACCGGTCCATCTCCGCCAGGATCCGCTCCCGTACGTGCCGGGTCCGGATCTCCTCCACCTCCCGCGGCAGCAGCCGGCTGTTGACTCCGTGCGCGGCCTCGACGGCCCGGTCCCGCAGCTGCGCCGGGAGCTGCTCGTGCACCGACCGGCACTCCCGCTCCTGCCCGCACAGGATCAGCAGGTCGGCGCCGGTCTCGGCCTGGCAGGCCGCGAGCGCCCCCGCGATCTCCCGCGCGTTGTGCTCCCAGGTCTCCTCCACCTTCAGCTGGAAGTGCCGCTCGGACCAGTCGGAGGCCTTCGCCCGGTGCATCGGCCACTGCCGGCTGCCCGTCACGTGTCCGGCCTCCTCGCACAGCACCGCGCTGCGCAGCTCGAAGTCGGCCCCGGTGCGGTCGATGTACGCCACCAGCGACACCGGGTCCTCACCGGCCAGGTCCAGCAGCGGGGTGACGTGCGGCAGCGTGCCCCAGTGCACCAGGCCCCGCGGCGGGGCCTGGGCCAGCGGCACCTGGAGCACCACCTCGCCGTCCCGTGCGAAGAGGGCCCGCCCGAAGGGCTCGGCGGAGCGCTCCAGGGACGCCACGGCGTCGTGCACCGCCCGGCAGGTGGCCTCGTCGGCGCCTTGCTCGCGCAACTGCCGGGCCACCGCGTCGGCCGTCAGCCGCCGCAGGCTGTGCATGTCCTCCCCGTGCTGCGACAGGTCGACGTATGCGGAGGCCCATGACCCCGGATGTTCGTACAGTGGACTCAGGAACGCGAGTTCCATGGATTCCTCCCGGAAATCACTCGGGGGCAGTGCGTGCCGGGCGGGTACCCGTACCCCATGAACGAACACGACGAGCGGGGCACCACCATGACCGGAGTCGACCCCAGCCGGCTGGACGACCAGCAGCTCATGAAGGAGCTGGAGACGATCCACCGCACGCGCCACGACACGCTGCTGTACGGCTCGAACGACGCACTGCGGGCCCACAACGAGCGGATGGCGCAGCTGGAGGGCGAGTACCTGCGGCGCAACCCCCGCCGCCTGGTGAGCGCGGGCCGCACCCGCGAGGGCGCCCGTGAGCGCGGCTGCGGGGAGTCGGCGACCCCGGACGCGTCCGGTACCTGACGCGCACGGCCCCACGGGGCACACGAGGGGGCCGGCCCGCGAGCGGGCCGGCCCCGTGTCGTTTCTACGGTCGGGCGGCGGTCAGCCGGCCTCTCCGGCGAACACGTGGACGAACGCGTCGCAGAACGCCTTCAGATCGTCCGGCTTGCGGCTGGTCACCAGCGTGTTGGAGCCGTGGTCGCAGATCTTGACCTGCTCGTCCACCCAGGTGCCGCCCGCGTTGCGGATGTCGGTCCGCAGACTCGGCCAGGACGTCAGCACCCGCCCGCGCACCACATTGGCCTCCACCAGCGTCCACGGCGCGTGGCAGATCGCGGCGACCGGCCGGCCCCGGTCGAAGAAGTCCTTCACGAAGGCGACGGCCTTCTCGTCCATCCGCAGGAAGTCCGGGTTGGCGACCCCGCCCGGCAGCACCAGAGCGCCGAACGACCCGGCCGACGTCTGCTCCACCACCTCGTCCACCGGGAAGGTGTCCGCCTTGTCCAGATGGTTGAACGCCTGGATCTTCCCGGACTGGGTCGACACCAGCACCGGTTCGTGCCCGGCGTCCGAGGCCGCCTTCCACGGCTCGGTCAGCTCGACCTGCTCGACGCCCTCGGGTGCCACCAGAAACGCGATACGCATGATGTTCAGGCTCCTTTCAGTTTCCGCAGCGCCGCCCGGCGGGCCCGGGCACGGCGCTTCCTCTCCCTGGCCGCCCGCCGGCAGCGCAGCAGCTCCTCGCCGTACGGCAGCAGCACACACGCGCCGATCGCGACCCCGATGCCCGCCAGATAGCCCGGCGACAGCGGGCGCCGGCGCGGCACCAGCCGCCAGGCGTCCGGATCCCCGCGCCCTCCCCGCAGCAGCGACCGCACCTGGTCGGAGTGCAGACACATCAGCGAGACCAGCCCGCCGAACGGCAGCGACTCCAGGAAGCTGTGGATGTGCTGCTCCAGCGGCGTGACCTCGCGGTCGCTGTCCTCCGCCGTCCGCACGTCCCACAGCGCGGTGGCCTCGTGCACCGCCGCCGCGCCCAGCTGCACGGCCAGCAGCAGCGGATTGACCTCGTAGCGCAGGGTGAGCGCGATGGGGGCGCCCACCTCCGCCATCATCAAAGAGTGGATCAGGGACTCCTTCGTCCCCGACGTGTCCTCGATCCGGGTGCGCCGGTGCATCGCCCAGTCGGCGAGCCCCGGCAGGAACCAGCCGGGCAGCAGTCCGTACAGCAGGAAACGCGTGGTGACCTCGCCGGTGACGACCGTGGCGCCCCGCGCGATCTCGGCCGCCTGGTCCGTGCCACCGCCGAGACCCGGTACCGGGACCCTCATGCGCCCCCCACCAGCGCCTCGGCCAGCTGCTGCAGGTTCTCGTACCGCTCCTCGCGCGGCAGACCGGCCACCGCGTCGATCAGCCCACCGGGCGCGTTGCCCCGGCGCAGTGCCCGGGCCAGCTCGCCCGGCTGCGCGGGGAAGGAGTGCCGGCTCAGGTGCCGGGCCAGCTCCAGCCGGTTCCGCTCCAGCGACGCCGGGGACCCGAGGCCGCCCACCGGGCCGCTCCAGACCTCCGGGTCGTCGTCCGCGGCCGGCTCCGGGTCGTGCCACTCCTCCACGCGCGTGGGATGGCCGGAACGGAGCAGACCCCTCAGTTCATGCTTCATCTCGTCGTCCCGGTGGACGTTCAGCCGGTCACTGCCTCGCTGCATGTCTCTCCCTCCAAGGGTCGAAGGTCCGCACCGCGTACCCGGTGCCACGCGTCCGACACGGGCCTTCGCGCCCGATCCGGGATTCGTCCCGTACGGTCACTGCTTGGCCCGGCCCGGCAGGAACTCCTGCACCTTCGCCTTCAGCCCCTGCTTGACGACCGAACCCCGGTCGGCGTCGCCCTTCAGGATCGAGGCGGCCGTCGCCTCCATCTGCTCCCAGCTCGCGTGCGGCGGGATCGGCGGTACGGCGGGGTCGGTGAGGAACTCCAGCACCGCCGGCCCGTCCGCCTCCAGCCCGGCCCGCCAGGCCGCCACCACGTCCTCCGGCTTCTCCACCCGGATGCCGGTCAGGCCGAGGGAACGGGCGAAGTCCGCGTACCGCACGTCCGGGATGGACTGCGACGGCAGGAACGACGGCGCGCCCTCCATGGCCCGCATCTCCCAGGTCACCTGGTTCAGGTCCTGGTTGTTCCACACGGCCACCACCAGCCGGGGATCCGTCCAGCGGTCCCGGTACTTCGCCGCCGTGATCATCTCCGCCAGCCCGTTCATCTGCATCGCGCCGTCCCCGACGAGCGCGAACACCGGCCGGTCCGGGTGCGCGAACTTCGCCCCGATCGCGTACGGCACCCCCGGGCCCATCGTCGCCAGCGTCCCGGACAGCGAACCGCGCATCCCCGGCCGCATCGTGATGTGCCGCGCGTACCAGTTGGCCACCGAACCGGAGTCCGAGGTCAGGATCGCGTTGTCCGGCAGCAGCGGGTCCAGCGCCCGGGCCACGTACTCGGGGTTGATCGGATCGGCCGTCACCGCCGCCCGCCGCTCCATCGTCTGGTGCCAGCGCTGCACGTTCGCGCACACCGTGTCGTACCACTTGCGGCTCCGGCCCTCCGCCGTCAGCAGCGGGATCAGCCGGCGCAGCGTCGCCCGCGCGTCGCCGACCAGGTTCACCTCGTACGGATAGCGCATGCCGATCATGTGCGCGTCGATGTCGATCTGCACCGCCCGCGCCTTGCCGAACTCCGGCATGAACTGCGTGTACGGGAACGACGAGCCGATGGTCAGCAGCGTGTCGCAGTCCCGCATCAGCTCGTACGACGGCCGGCTGCCCAGCAGCCCGATCGGGCCCGTCACATACGGCAGTTCGTCACTGAGCACGTCCTTGCCGAGCAGCGCCTTCGCCACCCCCGCGCCGAGCAGCTCGGCGACCTCCCGCACCTCCGCGACCGCCCCCGCCGCGCCCTGGCCGACCAGGACGGCCACCTTCTCGCCCGCGTTCAGCACGTCCGCCGCCCGGCGCAGCGCCTCGTCGGTCGGGGTCGCCGTGAACTCGCTCATCCCCAGGCTGGACGGCACCATCTTGAACGCGTGGGTCGGCGGCGAGTAGTCCAGCTCCTGCACGTCCCCCGGGATGATCAGCGCGGTCGGGCAGCGCCGGGCGTACGCCGTCCGGATCGCCCGGTCGAGGACGTTCGGCAGCTGCTCGGGCACCGTCACGGTCTCCACGAACTCCGAGGCGACGTCCTTGTACAGCGTGTGCAGGTCGACTTCCTGCTGGTAGGAGCCGCCCATCGCGGTCCGGTTGGTCTGGCCGACGATGGCCAGCACGGGGACGTGGTCCAGCTTCGCGTCGTACAGGCCGTTGAGCAGGTGGATGGCGCCGGGTCCGGAGGTCGCCGCGCACACCCCGATGCGCCCGCTGAACTTCGCGTACCCGACCGCCTCGAAGGCGGACATCTCCTCGTGCCGGGACTGGATGAACCGCGGCCGGTCCTCGGCGCGGCCCCAGGCGGCGAGCAGTCCGTTGATGCCGTCGCCCGGATAGCCGAAGACCTGTTCCACGCCCCATGCGCGCAGGCGTTCGAGAATGTGGTCCGAGACCTTGGTGCTCATGGACAGACCTCCCGGGTGGAGAGAGCGAAGCGGACGATCAGGTCAGCCCGTACCGAGTCACCTGCGCGGCACACGGAAAACCTCCGGGCGGGGCGGACAGTGGGCTCGGGACGGTGGCGCGGCACCGGGTTCCGGGGCCAGGGGGCGGTTCGCCGGTGGTCCGGGTCCGGGGCCGTCGCCGGGTGGGGGAGCGGTCGGCCGGTGGTCGATGTGCCGGCGGCGGCGCGGGGAGGGGCGCCGGGTGGTCAGGGGCGTTCGCCGCGGTGGCGGGGTCCGTCGCGTCCCGCGCCGTCCTCGCGGTTCCGGGGAGCTGCCGGGGACGGCGCGCCCGGGTGCTCCCTGCCGGTCGGCGCGGTTCCGGGCGGGGGCGAGTCACCCGGCCGGCTCCAGGGGTAGCGCGAATGGGCTCCGGCCGCGCGCGGGACGGCCCCGGGCGGGCTGTGATGGCAGCGGGGGCACCGACCGTGCCCCCGTGGCCGGGCGCCGCACGGCGTCGCCGTGGTACCGGTGTGCCGGCGTACGGCCGTCCGACCGCCCCCGCCGCCCTGCCGAGGAGCCCCGCCCATGCGCCGCACCGCCCGCGCCCTGTCCGCCGCCCTCGCCGCCGGTGCCGTGCTCGCCCTGACCGGGCCCGCCGCCCGCGCGGCCCCCGTCCCCGTCCCCGCGCTCTGTGATCCCGTCGTCGGGCCGGTTCCGGTACCGGTGCCGGAACCGGGTGCCCTGGGCGCCGCTCCCATAGCCCCCGGGTGCGAGGACGCCCGGCAGGGCACCGGCGGGCGCGAGGGCGGCGTCCCGGACGGGGGTGGTGCCCCGGACGGCGCGGGAGGCGTGGGAGACGCGGGGAAGGAGGGCGCCGGGCCGGACGGCGGCGGCTGGGGCATGCCGGAGGAGGCCGGGGGCGGGCCGGACACGGTGGGACCGGACACCGTCGGGCCGGACGGTGCGGCCCGGGAGCCGGGCGGATGGGACGGTGCCGGGCGGGACGGCTCGGGGGAGCAGGCGGCGGGGCAGGTCGGCGGGGACCAGGGCGGCGGAGACCAGGGCGGCCACGGATGCGAGGACTCCCGGGCGGACCGCGACACCGAGGGCTGCCGCCCGGCCGGCGTCCAGCACGGCGTGGACGCGGGAGCGGGCGGCACCTTCGAGGACTCGGTGCCCGCGCTCGCCGCCGGCGCCGGCCTGATCGCCGTCGCCTGCGCGGGCGCCGGCTACCGGCTGTACGGCCGCACCCGGCTCGCGGCGGCCCGGTCCGCCGAGATGTGAGCCCGGCGACACCGGCCCGCGCTCATGGAGAGCCGTCCGGCGGGTACACGCCGTCCCGGGGGAACCGGCAGGGCCCCACCGGCACCCTCCGCCCCGCACCCACCGGACACGACACGCACGGCCACGGGGAACGCCCGGTTCGGCAGGGCGATACGACGGCACCACGGACTCGCGGAGGCGGACATGCGGCGGACGGACCCCGGACGGGACCGCCGGGAGGACCACGGCCCCGTCCGCTACGGCCCACCGCTCCCCGCCGACGGCCTGCCCGTCCCGCCCGGACTGGCCGCCGTACTCACCGCCGCGGCGGGCCGCGCCGACGCCGAGCCCGTCGGCGGCGCCCCCGCCCTGCTGGAGGCGGCCTGCGGCTACTGGACCCGCCGCGGACTGTCCTGTGTCCCCGACCGGATCGCCGCGGCCCCCGGCGCCCCCGCCCTGCTGCTCGCCATCACCGCCGCGCTGGCCGGCGACGGCGCCGACATCCTCGTACCCCGCCCCTGCGCCGCCTGGTGGGCGCCGTACGCCCGGCTCCTCGGCCGGCCCGTCTTCCACGTCCCGACCCCCGCCGAGAGCGGAGGCGTCCCCGACCCTTACGCCCTGCTGGAGACCGTGCGCCGGGTCCGGGCCGAGGGCGGCGACCCCCGGCTGCTGGTGCTCTCCGTCGCCGACGACCCCACCGCCACCGTCGCCCCGCCCGAACTGCTGCACGAGACCGTCGAGGCCGCCACCGCCGAGGGCCTTCACCTGGTCAGCGACGAGACCTGGCGGGACACCGTGCACGCACCGCACGAGACCGTCCTGCTCAGCCCGGCCGAGATGTGGCCCGACGAGGTCACCGTCGTCACCGACCTGGCCGGCGCCCTGCTGCCGGCCGGCTGGCCCGCCGCCGTCGCCCGCTTCCCGGCCACCGGCGCCGGAAAGCAGCTCCACGCACGCGTGCTCGACGTCCTCACCGCCCTCGGCGCGCGGATCGCCGCACCCGTCGCCGCGGCCGCCCGCCACGCCCTCGACGAGCCCCCGCCCGTCGTCGAACGCCGGGAGGCCACCGTCCGGCTGCACGCGCACCTGGCCGCCGCCGCGCACGCCGCCGTGGTCGCCGCCGGCGCGCTCGCCCGGCCCCCGCAGGCAGGCCGCCACCTGTACGCCGACCTCGGACCGCTGCGCGAGCCGCTGGCCGCCCGGGGGGTCGCCGACGCCCAGGAGCTGGAGGACCTCCTCACCGCCCGGCTCGGCATGCCCGCGCCCGGCGGCCACCGCTTCGGCGACGACCTCGGGGCGCTGCGCGTACGGCTCGCCACCGGGCCCCTGCTGGGCGGTACCGACGAGGAGCGCACGGAATGCCTCGAGTCACCCGCGCCCCTGGAACTGCCGCAGGTGCAGAGCGCGTTGGTGTCCTTGAAGTCGGCCTTCGACGATCTCCGCGACGACGCTCAGCGATGGGAGCCTCCTCGATGACGCAGCAGACGCACGAGCCCGGCCCGGCCACGACGACCACGGCACCCGGCGCGCCGGCCCCCCTCGCCGACCCCTTCCCGCCGCTGGCCGAGCCCCGCCCGCTGGGCGGACACCGGGTGTGGCCGCGCACCTTCCACGACCGGCTGACCGCGCCCCTGCCCGGCCTGAAGGCCCTCGCGCGGTTCGCCCGAGAAGGCGCCGTGCGGCCCGGCCCCGACGGCCTGGCGGACATCCCCGCACTGCCGTACGAACCCGGCCCGCTGCCCCGCGTCGACGCCCGCACCCTCGCCGTGACCTGGGCGGGACACGCCAGCTGGATCGTCCGGATCGGCGGGCTCACCGTCCTCACCGACCCGGTATGGTCCCGCCGCATCCTCGGCACCCCGGCCCGCGTCACGCCCGTCGGCGTGCCCTGGGACGCCCTGCCCCGCGTCGACGCCGTCGTCATCAGCCACAACCACTACGACCACCTGGACGCCCCCACCCTGCGCCGGCTCCCGCGCGACACCCCGGTGTTCGCGCCCGCGGGCCTCGGCCGCTGGTTCCGCCGCCGCCGGTTCACCCGCGTCACCGAGCTGGACTGGTGGGAGGGCGCCGAACTGTCCGGCACCCGCTTCGACTTCGTACCGGCCCACCACTGGTCCAAGCGCACCCTCACCGACACCTGCCGCAGCCTGTGGGGCGGCTGGGTCCTCACCGCGCCGGACGGACAGCGCCTCTATTTCGCCGGCGACACCGGGTACGGCCACTGGTTCTCCCGCATCGGCCGCCGCTACCCCGGCATCGACCTCGCCCTGATGCCCATCGGCGCCTACGACCCCCGCTGGTGGCTCAGCGACGTCCACTGCGACCCCGAGGAGGCGGTCCAAGCCACCCTGGACCTCGGCGCCCGCCGCATGGCCCCCATGCACTGGGCCACGTTCATCCTCTCGGCGGAGCCGGTCCTGGAACCGCTCACCCGGGTCCGGGCCGCCTGGGAGAAGGCGGGGCTGGAGCGCGAAGACCTGTGGGACCTCCCGGTCGGCGCCTCGAGAGTGCTGGAGTGAAGGGCCCCGGGACGGCACCGCGCGCCCCGGCCCGGCGGCGGGGGCTCACCCGGTGGCCCGGACCCGCCGCCACACACCGGGCACCGCGCCGATCAGGAGGGTCAGCAGCACCGCCACCGCGACCCCCTCCCACGGCTCCTCGAACAGCGCACCCCCGACGATCCCGATCACCTGGTACGTGGCCGCCCAGGCGAGACACGCCGGCAGATTCCCCCGCGCGAACCGCCGCGGCGGCCACTCCGCCAGCAGACACGCCAGCATCACCGGTATCCGCCCCGCGGGGACCAGCCGGGACAGCACCAGCACGGCGGTCCCGTGCTCGGCGAGCTTCCCCCGCGCCTGCGCCAGCCGCTCCTCCGGTGCCCGGGCCCGGATCGCCGCGAGCCACCGCGACCCGTTCCTGGACCGCGTCCCGCGCCGCCCCAGCCAGTACAGCGCCATGTCCCCGAGGAACGCGGCCAGCGACGCCGTCACGAACACCAGCGCCAGCGAGACCGGCGCCATCCGGTGCAGCGCGACCACCGCCGCCGAACTCACCAGCGCCCCCGTCGGCACCACCGGCACCAGCGCCCCGATGAACACCAGCAGGAACAACGACGGATAGCCCACCGCCTGCTGCGCGGGCCCGGGCGTCACGGCGGCCGACGCGTCGGCGAGCCAGGTCACCGCGCGACCTCCAGCCGCACGCTCTCGCCGTGCGCCAGCTTGTGCACGGCCACATGCGGCGCGGCCACCGCCGCCAGCCGCACGAACTCGTCGCCCGGCGCGTGGAACTCGTGCGGGCGCACCGCGTCCATGCCGATCGGCCAGTACGTCCCGTAGTGCACCGGCACAGCGATCCGCGGCGCCAGCCGCGCCAGCGCGCGCGCCGCCCGTCCCGCGTCCAGGTGGCCCTCCCCGAGGTACGGCCCCCAGCCGCCCACCGGCAGCAGCGCCGCGTCCACCGGACCGACCCGCTCGGCCATGTCGTCGAACAGCCCGGTGTCACCGGCGAAGTAGGTCCGCGCCTCGCCCTCCACGACGTAGCCCAGCGCGGGGGAGCGGTGCCGGCCCACCGGCAGCCGCCGCCCGTCGTGCAGCGCCGGCACCACCCGGACCCGCACCTCGCCCAACCGCACCTCGTCACCGGGCGCCACCTCGGTGATCCGCAACTGCCGCAGCCGGCGCAGTCCGGGTACCGCCCGTGGTGCGCCCCGGGGCACGAGCAGGCGCGTGCCCGGCGCGAGGCAGGCCAGCGAGGGCAGATGCAGATGGTCGGCGTGCAGGTGCGAGACCAGCGCGAGGTCGGCGCGGCGGGCCCCGGCGGGCGGCACGGCGCCCCGGCGGCGGCGCAGATGCGCCAGCCGGCGGGCGAACAGCGGATCGGTGAGCACCCTGATGTTCGTATCCTCCACCACACAGGTGGCGTGACCCCACCAGGTGATCTCCACCGGCACCTTCTTCCGCCTCCTTCGCGCGACTCCCCGAAGCCTACGGGCAGGAGTAGGGTCGGCGGCGAAAACGGGAGGTGAGGGGACGCCATGAGACAGCCGCGAGGGCTTTTCGGCACGCTGACGCCGGTGCGGGTCACCGCCATCGCGAGCCTGACGCCCCTGGAGGAGCTGGAGGCCGACCCCTTCCTGGTGGACTCCCGCAGCCAGCACGCCATGTGCGCCCGCTGGGCCGCCGAGCGCGGCTACGTCATCGCCCGGGAGCTCCTCGTCGGCGGTCTGCGTTTCGATCACTGCGCGCTGTGGGAGGGGGTGCGCCCCGGGGTGGACGTGTTCGTCGCGCCCAGCCTCAGGGTGCTGCGCCGGGCCCTGTCGTCGGTGGAGGAGTTCACCGCCGAGTGCGCGCGCCGGGGCGTGCGCGTGGAGACGGTGGGGCGCGCCGAGCCGTCGTACGACGCGCAGATGAAGGCCCGGGTGCACCGCCGCCTGTCCATGCCGACGGCGGGCTACGACGGCCGGTGACCCCGGTCCGCCCGGCCGCCGGCGCCCCGTGTGACAAGGTGGAGCCGGGGCCGACCGGCCCGCTGGAGCGAGAGGAGCGTCCTCCTGGCCCGAGGGGCGGGAAGGGCCGGGTTGTGAGGTGTACGGCGTGCGGGGCATGCGGTGGCGGCGGATCGCCAGTCAGCTCGGGCGAAGCGTCGCCGTATGGGCGGTCTCCACGGTCACCATGCTGGCCCTCGCCGCTCTCCTGCCCGACTTCCGGCTCCAGTCCGCCGACGGCGACAGCGTCACCACCATCGCCGTGGCCGCGGCCTGTGGTGCCGGTGCCTTCGGCATCCTCTCCGCCGTGGTCTGGCCGCTGCTGGTCCGGCTCCTGCTGCTCGTGCCGGCGCTGGTGCTCGGCCTGCTGGTCTTCTTCCTCAACGGCTCCCTGCTGCTGCTCGCCCTGCGGGTCAACCCCTCCGGGCGGGGCGAGGCCGCGCCCGAGACGGCGGTCATCGTGGCCGCGGTGATGTCCGCGGTCGCCTCCGCGACCGGCGCGGCCCTCGCGGTGCGCGACGACGAGGCGTACCGCCGCCGCCTGCACCGCCTCGCCACCCGCGGCCGCCGGGCCCACCCGCCCTGCCCCACCGCCCCCGGCCTGGTCTGCGTCCAGCTCGACGGCGTCGGCCACGACGTCCTGACGGCCGCGGTCCGCAAGGGCCTGATGCCGACGGTCGCCCGCTGGCTGGCGCCGGACGAGAACGCGGATCCGGCCGCGCGGGGCATACGTCCGGCCGCCGACGGAGTACGACCGGGTAGGGACGAGGAACGGCCGGCCGGTGACGGCTCGGGACCGGCAGCCGACGGAGTGCGACCGGGTACGGATGGCGGACGGCCGGGCGAGGGCGGGACAGGCACTCCGGCCGGCGACGGCTCGCGTCCGGCACTCGACGGAGTGCGACCGGGTAGGGACGAGGAACGGCCGGCCGGTGACGGCTCGGGACCGGCAGCCGACGGAGTGCGACCGGGTACGGATGGCGGACGGCCGGGCGGGGGCGGGACAGGCACTCCGGCCGGCGACGGCTCGCGTCCGGCACTCGACGGAGTGCGACCGGGTAGGGACGAGGAACGGCCGGCCGGTGACGGCTCGGGACCGGCAGCCGACGGAGTGCGACCGGGTACGGATGGCGGACGGCCGGGCGGGGGCGGGACAGGCACTCCGGCCGGCGACGGCTCGCGTCCGGCACTCGACGGAGTGCGACCGGGTACGGACGAGGAACGGCCGGCCGGTGACGGCCCGCGTCCGGCAGCCGACGGGACACGGCCGGCCCGCGAGGGCGCGCATACGGCAGCCGACGCGACCAGCCCGGCCGCAGACGGCCCGCGCCCGGCAGCCGCCGCCGACCGCTCCCCCCGAGGACCGGCCCCGGCCCTCCCCGGCCACGGACGGATCGCCGCCCTCCGAGGCCACGAGGCGTCCTCCGCCCTCCCTGCCCAGAGGCGCGCCACCTCCCGCTTCACCCGCCGGCCCCGCGGCCCCCGTCCCGTCCACGCGCCCACCCACCGCCTCACTCCCTGGCGTACCGACTGGTCCAGTCAGACCGGTGCCAGCCAGCTCGGCATCCTGCACGGCAGCACCTTCGACGTGCCGGCCTTCCGCTGGTACGAGAAGGACCGCGGCGAGGTGATGGTCTGCAACCGGCCGACCAGCGCGGCCGAACTCCAGCGCCGCGCCGCCCTGCGCACGGGGGAGGACGGACTGCTCGCCGTCGACGGCGCCAGCCGCGGCAACCTCTTCAGCGGCGGCGCCGGGGAACAGGCCCTGGTGCTGTCCATCGCCACCCGCCGCCGCGGCCGGGACAACCGCTCCCGGGCCGGCTACTTCGCCTACTTCTCCGACCCCGCGAACGCCGTCCGCACCGCCCTGTCCTTCGTCGCCGAGGTGGCCCGCGAGATCGGCCAGTCCACCCGGGCCCGGCTGCGCCGGCAGCGGCCCCGGGTCTCCCGGGGCGGCCTCTACCCGCTGGTCCGCGCCTTCGCCACCGTCGTCGAACGGGACGTCGTCGTCGCCGCGGTCATGGGCGACATGCTGGCCGGCCGCACCGCCGTCTACGCCGACCTGGTCGCCTACGACGAGGTGGCCCACCACTCCGGCCCGCACGGGCGCGACGCCGAGAAGGTCCTCCAGCGACTCGACCGCTGCCTGGCCCTGCTCGAACGCGTCGCCGAGCACGCCCCGCGCCCGTACCGGATCGTCGTGCTGTCCGACCACGGGCAGAGCCCCGGCGAGACGTTCCGCGCCCGCTACGGCCTCACCCTCGGCGATCTGGTCCGGGCCGGCTGCGGACTGCCCGTGCCGCGCCGGGCCGAGCAGACGCACAGCGGTGCCGAGGCCCGCGCCGCAGTCCGGGCCGCGCTGCGCCGCCCGGTGGAGGAGAAGGGCGCGCACCGCCGCCCGGCCCGCCGCCCCGAGCCCGTCGTCCTGGCCTCCGGCAACCTCGGCCTGGTGTCCTTCCCGGACGTCCCGCACCGGATGACCAAGGAGGAGATCGACTCCCGCCATCCCGCCCTGCTCACCACCCTCGCCAATCACCCCGGCATCGGCTTCCTGCTGGTGCGCAGCGAGCGGCACGGCGGTGTGGTGCTCGGCGCGCACGGCGCCGAGATCCCGCTGGCCCGGCTGGACGAGGAACCGGGCCCGCTCGCCCGCTTCGGCCCCGGCGCCGCCGACGCGGTCCGCCGCACCCACTCCTTCCCGCACACCGCCGACATCATGGTCAACTCCGCCTACGACCCCGCCGACGGCGAGGTGCTCGCCTTCGAGGAGCAGATCGGCTCGCACGGCGGCCTCGGCGGCGCCCAGTCGCGCCCGTTCCTACTCTCCCCGGTGGACCTCTCCCCGCCGTCCGCCGACGGAACCGAGCCGGTCGGCGCCGAGCGGATCCACCGCATACTGCGCCGCTGGCTGAACGAGCTGAACGGCCCCCAGGTCCCCCTGACCCCCGCCCCCGAGGAGGAGGAACAGGCCGCCTGACGGGACGCCCCGGCGCCCCGCACCCCTCCGGTCCCCACGGCTCAACGACCTGGCCCCGGGCCCCGACGCCTGGCGGCCTGTTTCCTGCCCGATTCGGTGGTTTTGGGCCCTGACTCTGGCTCCGGGTCCCGGCGTTCGGCGGCGCGTGGCTCACCCGGTCTCCACGGCGCAACGGCCCTTCGGCATCGGCGCTTGGCGGCCCGTGCCCTACTCGGTCCGGCGGCTCCGGGCCCCGGTTCTGGCCCCGGGCCCCGGCATCTGGCGGCCTGCGGCTCATCCGGTCTCCACGGCGCAACGCCCCCCGGCCTCGGCGCCCGGCGGCCCGTGCCCTACCTGGTCCACTGGCTCCCGGCCCTCGGCCCTCGGCTCCCGGGCCCCGGCCCTCGGCTCCCGGCCCTCGGCTCCCGGCTCCCGGGCCACGGCTCCCGGCTCCCGGGCCCCGGCTCCCGGGCCCCGGCCCACGAGCCCTCGGTTCCCGGGCCCCGGCTCCCGGGCCACGGGCCATGAGCCCTCGGCCCCCCCGGCCCTCGGTCCCCCCGGCCCTCGGTCCCCCCGGCCCTCGGTCCCCCCGGCCCTCGGCCTCCCGGGCCCCGTGGCTCACCCGGTCCTCACGGCGCAACAGCCCGGCCTCGACGACCCGGCCCCTTGCCCCGGCCCCGGCGGCCCGTGTCCTACCCGGTTTCCACGGTCCGGCGGCCCCCGGCCCCGGCGGCCCGTGTCCTACCCGGTCTCCACGGCTCGACGGCCCCCGCCCCCAGCCCCTAGCCCCCGGCGCCCGGCGGCCCGCGTCCCCTCCGTCGCCTCCCGCCCCCGGCGCCCGGCGGCCCGCGTTCCCTCCGCCGCCCCCGCCCGGCGGCTCGGGGCGGTCTCGTGCCGGGGCCGCGGGCCGGCGGCCCCGACCACGTTCGCAGGTTAGGCCGTATGTGCGAAAGGGCGATCGCATGGCAGACTGCTGCCCGCGTTCATCGGCACGTAGGGGAGGGCGTGGCTGTGAGTGAGCGGCGGGCTGCGCCCACCGTGGGCCAGGTGGTGCTCGGCAGGCGGCTGCAGGAGCTGCGGGAGACCGCGGGGCTCAGCCGTGAGGAGGCCGCCCGGGTCCTCAGGGTCGCCGCGGCGACCGTGCGGCGGATGGAGACGGCGGAGGTCTCGCTGAAGATCCCCTACGTACAGGTGCTGCTGACCACCTACGGGGTGCCCGAGGCGGAGGCCGAGGCGTTCGTCCGGCTGGCCGAGGAGGCGAACCGGCCCGGCTGGTGGCAGCGGTTCCACGACGTGCTGCCGGACTGGTTCAGCCTGTACGTCAGCCTGGAGGGCGCCGCCCGGATCATCCGCTCCTACGAGCCGCACTTCGTGCCCGGCCTGCTCCAGACGGAGGACTACGCGCGGGCGGTGATGGAGGCGGGCACCATCGGGCACACCTCCCCGGAGACGGTCGACCGGCACGTGTCGCTGCGCATGGAACGGCAGCGGCTGCTGGACCGCGCCGACCCGCCCCACCTGTGGGTGATCATGGACGAGACGGTGCTCCGGCGCCCGGTGAGCCCGGACCCGAAGGTGCTGCGGGACCAGCTGGACCGGCTGCTGGAGTACGCCGAGCGGGACCGGGTGACGCTCCAGATCGCCGAGTTCGCCGCCGGCCCGCACCCGGGGACGTACGCGCCGTTCACGCTGTTCCGGTTCGCGCAGCCGGAGTTGCCGGACATGGTGTTCACCGAGTACCTCACCGGCGCGCTGTACCTGGACTCCCGCCGCGAGGTGGCCGCGCACCTGGAGGTGCTGGACCACATGACGGCCCGCGCCGCGTCCGTCCCGCGCACCCGGAAGCTGCTGCGGGAGTACCGCGAGAGTCTGTGACCCGTACGGGTCCCTGGACAGGTGGCCTTCCGGGGCAGCCCCTAGGTTCTGAGGTGGGGATGAACCGAGGGAGCGCACGTGACCGACACGCGGAGACCGCCCAGGGAGCCCGGCGCGGCCCTGCTGTCCGCCGGCCGCTTCTTCGGGCCCGGCACTCCCGCGCCCGACCTGCACAGCCTCACCCTGACCGGGGGCCGGCAGGCGGACGCCTTCTACCGGGACCGGTGGAGCCACGACAAGGTGGTCCACTCCACCCACGGGGTGAACTGCACCGGCTCCTGCCGCTGGAAGGTCTACGTCAAGGACGGGATCATCACCTGGGAGACCCAGGAGACGGACTATCCCTCCGTGGGCCCGGACCGGCCCGAGTACGAGCCGCGCGGCTGCCCGCGCGGCGCCGCGTTCTCCTGGTACACCTACTCGCCCACCCGGGTGCGCTACCCCTACGTCCGGGGCGTGCTGCTCCAGATGTACCGGGAGGCCAAGCAGCGGCTCGGGGACCCGGTGCTGGCCTGGGCGGACATCCAGAACGACCCCGAGCGGCGCCGCCGTTACCAGCGGGCGCGCGGCAAGGGCGGCCTGGTCCGGGCGCGCTGGGAGGAGGCGGTGGAACTGGTCGCCGCCGCACAGGTGCACACCATCAAGACCTACGGCCCCGACCGGATCGCCGGGTTCTCCCCGATCCCGGCGATGTCGATGGTGTCGCACGCCGCCGGCGCCCGCTACCACTCGCTGATCGGCGCCCCCATGCTGTCGTTCTACGACTGGTACGCCGACCTCCCGGTGGCCTCCCCGCAGGTGTTCGGCGACCAGACGGACGTACCGGAGTCCGGTGACTGGTGGGACGCGGCCTACCTGATGCTGTGGGGCTCCAACGTGCCGGTGACCCGCACCCCGGACGCCCACTGGATGGCGGAGGCCCGCTACCGGGGCCAGAAGGTCGTGGTGGTCTCGCCCGACTACGCGGACGCCACGAAGTTCGCCGACGCCTGGCTGCACCCGCACCCGGGCACCGACGGCGCGCTGGCCCTCGCGATGGGCCATGTGATCCTCAAGGAGTTCTTCGTCGACCGGGAGACGCCGTTCTTCACCGACTACGTACGCCGGTTCACCGACCTGCCGTTCCTGGTGACGCTCGCCGAGCGGGACGGGGCGTGGGTGCCGGCGAAGTTCCTGCGCGCCACCGACATCGCAGAGGACGGGGAGGGCGCCGAGTGGAAGACGGTCGTCCTGGACGAGACGACCGGCCGCGCGGTGGTGCCGAACGGCTCCCTGGGCTTTCGCTGGACCGAGTCGGGCGAGGGCCGGTGGAACCTGGAACTCGGTGAGATCCGGCCCCGGTTGAGCCTGTACGGCAGCGAGGTCGCGGTGCCGGTGGAGGTGCTGCTGCCCCGGTTCGACACCGAGGGCGGGGCGCACGGGCAGGGGCGGGGCGAGGTGCTGCGGCGCAGCGTGCCGGCCACCCGGCTGGGTGGCGCGGACGGCCCGCTGGTGACGACCGTCCACGACCTGCTGCTGGCCCAGTACGGGGTGGCCCGGCCCGGGATGCCCGGTGACTGGCCCGCCTCCTACGACGACGCCCGCACCCCGGCCACCCCCGCCTGGCAGGAGACGCACACCTCCGTCCCGGCCGCCCACTGCGTGCGCGTCGCCCGGGAGTTCGCGCGGACCGCCGAACGCTCCCGGGGCCGCTGCATGATCATCATGGGGGCGGGCACCAACCACTGGTTCCACTCGGAGACGATCTACCGCGCCTTCCTGGCCCTGCTCCAGCTCACCGGCTGCCAGGGCCGCAACGGCGGCGGCTGGGCGCACTACGTGGGCCAGGAGAAGTGCCGTCCGGTGACTGGCTGGGCGACGCTGGCCGCCGCCTCCGACTGGTCCCGCCCGCCCCGGCAGGCCATCGGCACCGGATACTGGTACCTGCACACCGACCAGTGGCGCTACGACCGGTTCGGCGCCGATGTGCTCGCCTCGCCGCTCGGCGAGGGCCGGTTCGCCGGGATGACCGCCGCCGACTGCCTGGCGCTGTCCGCCCGCGCCGGCTGGATGCCCTCGTACCCCACCTTCGACCGCAACCCGCTCGACCTGGGCGAGGAGAGCGGCGACCCGGTGGCGAAGGCGGTGGCCGCACTGCGTGCCGGCACCCTGGGATTCGCCTGCGAGGACCCGGACGCCCCGCAGAACTGGCCGCGCGTGCTGACCCTGTGGCGGGCCAACCTGCTCGGCTCGTCGGCCAAGGGCGCCGAGTACTTCACCCGCCACCTGCTGGGCACCCACTCCTCGCTGCGCGCCGAGGAGGCCGCCCCCGACGAGCGGCCGAGGGACGTGACCTGGCGGGAGCGGGCACCGGAGGGCAAGCTCGACCTGCTGCTGTCGCTGGACTTCCGGCACACCTCCTCCACCCTGCTGTCGGACGTGGTGCTGCCGGCCGCGACCTGGTACGAGAAGCACGACCTGTCCTCCACCGACATGCACCCCTTCGTGCACGCGTTCACCCCGGCCGTGGACCCGCCCTGGCAGGCCCGCACCGACTTCGACACCTTCAAGGCGCTCGCGGAGAAGCTGAGCGAGCTGGCGACGGTCCACCTGGGCGTCCGCAAGGACCTGGTGGCGAGCCCGCTCCAGCACGACACCCCGGGCGAGACCGCCCAGCCGGGCGGGGTGGTCCGGGACTGGAGACGCGGCGAGTGCGAGCCCGTACCCGGCAGGACCCTGCCGAACCTGACCGTCGTGGAGCGCGACTACACCGCCGTGGGCGCCAAGTTCGCCGCGCTCGGCCCGCTGGTGGAGCAACTGGGCCTCACCACCAAGGGAGTTGCCCTGCGCCCGGACGTGGAGGTCGCGCAGCTGCGTCGGTTGAACGGCACGGGCTTCAGGGGACGGCCGTCGCTCGACACGGCCGTGAAGGCGGCGAACACCATCCTCGCCCTGTCCGGCACCACCAACGGACGCCTGGCCACCGAGGGTTTCCGCACGCTGGAGCGGCGCACCGGGCAGCCGATGGCCCACCTCGCCGCCGAGCATGAAGGCAAACGGGTCACCTACGCCGACACCCAGGCGGCGCCCGTGCCGGTGATCACCTCACCGGAGTGGTCGGGCAGCGAGACCGGCGGCCGGCGCTACACGGCCTTCACGCTCAACACCGAGCACCACAAGCCCTGGCACACCCTCACCGGCCGCCAGCACCTCTTCCTCGACCACGACTGGATGCACGAACTCGGCGAGGCCCTGCCGGTGTACCGGCCGCCGCTGGACATGCACCGGCTGTTCGGCGAACCGCGCCTCGGTGCCGACGGACAGCGGGAGGTGACGGTCCGTTACCTCACCCCGCACAACAAGTGGTCCATCCACTCCGAGTACCAGGACAACCTGTTCATGCTGGCCCTCTCCCGGGGCGGGCAGACCATCTGGATGTCCCCGCAGGACGCCGACGCGATCGGGGCACGGGACAACGACTGGGTGGAGGCGGTCAACCGCAACGGCGTGGTCGTGGCCCGCGCGATCGTCTCGCACCGCATGCCGCCCGGCACCGTCTACATGCACCACGCGCAGGAGCGCACGGTGAGCGTGCCGAAGACGGAGACCACCGGGATGCGCGGCGGCATCCACAACTCCCTGACCCGGCTGCTGCTCAAACCGTCCCATCTGATCGGCGGCTACGCCCAGTTGTCCTGGGCGTTCAACTACCTGGGTCCGACGGGGAACCAGCGCGACGAGGTGACGGTCATCCGCCGGCGCGGCCAGGAGGTCGAATACTGATGCGTCCCATGGCCCAGATCGCGATGGTGATGAACCTCGACAAGTGCATCGGCTGCCACACCTGTTCGGTCACCTGCAAACAGGCGTGGACCAACCGGCGCGGCATGGAGTACGTCTGGTTCAACAACGTGGAGACCCGCCCCGGACAGGGCTATCCGCGCCGCTACGAGGACCAGGACAAGTGGCGCGGCGGCTGGGAGCTGAACCGGCGCGGCGCGCTCACCCTGAAGGCCGGCGGCCGGTTCAAGAAGCTCGCCGGGATCTTCTCCAACCCCCGGCTGCCCGAGATCAAGGACTACTACGAACCCTGGACGTACGAGTACCGCAACCTCACCGACGCCCCGCTCGGCGACGACTACCCGGTGGCCCGGCCGGTGTCCTCGGTCACCGGCGAGCCGATGAAGATCGAGTGGTCCTCGAACTGGGACGACAACCTCGGCGGCGCCCCCGCCTACGGCGACCTGGACCCGGTGGTCGAGCGCCTGCGCCAGGAGGCATCGGAGAAGGTGCGGTTCGCCTACGAGCAGACGTTCATGTTCTATCTGCCGCGGATCTGCGAGCACTGCCTGAACCCCTCGTGCGTGGCCTCCTGCCCGTCCGGGGCGATGTACAAGCGGGCCGAGGACGGCATCGTGCTGGTCGACCAGGACCACTGCCGCGGCTGGCGGATGTGCGTGACCGGCTGCCCGTACAAGAAGGTGTACTTCAACCACGCCACCGGCAAGGCCGAGAAGTGCACTCTGTGCTATCCGCGGATCGAGGTCGGCCTGCCGACGGTGTGCTCGGAGACCTGCGTGGGCCGGCTGCGCTACCTCGGCGTCCTGCTGTACGACGCCGACAAGGTGACCGCCGCCGCCTCCGTACCGGACGAGAAGGACCTGTACGAGGCCCAGCTGGAGGTGTTCCTCGACCCGGAGGACCCCGCGGTGCTGCGCGCCTGCGAGGACGCGGGCATTGCGCGGGAGTGGACCGAGGCCGCCCGCCGCTCGCCCGTGCACGCGCTGATCAGCCGCTACCGGGTGGCGCTGCCGCTGCACCCCGAGTACCGGACGATGCCGATGGTCTGGTACATCCCGCCGCTGTCGCCGGTGGTGGACGCGCTCGCCGGGACCGGACACGACGGGGAGGACGCGGGCAACCTGTTCGGCGCCATCGACACCCTGCGCATCCCGCTGGAGTACCTGGCGGAGCTGTTCACGGCGGGCGACACCGGGCCGGTGCGGGCCTCGCTGGAGAAGCTCGCCGCGATGCGCTCCCACATGCGGGCGCTCAACCTCGGCGAGACCCCGGACCCGGCGGTCGCCTCGGCGGCCGGGATGCGCCCGGCCGACATCGAGGCCCTGTACCGGCTGCTGGCCATCGCCAAGTACGAGGAGCGGTACGTCATCCCGACCGCCGCCCTCGGCGACGCCCGCCGGCTGGAGGAGTCCGTGGTGCCCGAGGAGTGCAGCCTCGACGTCGCGGGCGGCCCCGGCATGGGCGGCGACGGGCCGTTCGGCCGGGACTCCGGCCGCAGGCGGCTTCCGCTGGTGACGGTGGAGAACTTCCACCTGCTGCGCAGACGGCAGACCTCGGACGACGCCAAGGAGGCCTGATGCCCTCGGACGCCATGCTCCACCAGGCGGCGGCCCTGTGCCTGACCTACCCGGACGACGACCTGATCACCCGCCTGCCGCTGCTGCGACAAGCCGCCCCGCAGCTGCGGGAGTTCACCGACCACGCGGCCGTCACCCCGCTGCTGGACCTGGCCGCCCACTACGTGCAGGTCTTCGACCTCAAGAACCGGCACAGCCTGTACCTGAGCTGGTGGCAGGACGGCGACACCCGGCGGCGCGGGATGTCCCTGGTGCGCTTCAAGGAGGTCTACCGCCGGCACGGCCTGGAGTTCAGCGGCGAGGAACTGCCGGACTTCCTGCCGGCCGTGCTGGAGTTCACCGCGCGGACCGGCGACACCGGCCTGCTCACCGAACACCGCGCCGGCCTGGAGCACTTGCGCGCCCGGCTGACCGCCTGCGGCACACCGTACGCGGGCGTCCTGGACGCGGTGTGCGCCACCCTGCCCGCCTCCCACCCCGGAGCACGCCGATGACCGTCCTCCTCTGGGGCGCCCTGCCCTATGTCGCCTTCGCCCTGCTGGTGGCCGGCCTGGTCTGGCGCTACCGCTACGACAAGTACGGCTGGACCACCCGCTCCTCCCAGGTGTACGAGTCACGGCTGCTGAACGTCGCCTCCCCGGTCTTCCACTACGGCATCCTGTTCGTGCTCGCGGGACACCTCGTGGGGCTGTTCGTGCCGGTGTCCTGGACGGAGACGTTCGGCGTGGACGAGCACATGTACCACCTGCTGTCCCTGTACGGCGGGACGGCCGCCGGGGCGCTGACGGTCGCCGGGATCGGACTGCTCGTCTACCGCCGCCGCACCCGCGCCCCCGTCTTCCGGGCCACCACGGCCAACGACAAGGCGATGTACCTGCTGCTGCTCGGCGCGATCGTGCTGGGCATGGTCGCCAAACTGATGCACACCGGTGGCAACGGGTACGACTACCGGAGCACCATCGCCCCCTGGGCGCGCAGCCTGTTCACCCTCCAGCCGAGAACGGGGCTGATGGAGGGCGTGCCGGTGCTCTACCAGGTGCACGCGGTGGTCGGCATGGTGCTGATCGCGTTCGTGCCGTACAGCCGGCTGGTGCACATGTTCAGCGCGCCGGTGCAGTACCTGTTCCGGCCGTACGTGGTCTACCGCACCCGCGACCCCCGCCGGCTCGGCCCCCGTCCGGACCGGCGCGGCTGGGAGCGCCTGGGCGGCTGAGGCCCGGAGACGGCACGGGCCGCGCCCCGGTGGGAAGGCGCGGCCCGCGGACACGGACGAGAGTCAGGCCAGCTCGGCCGTCAGGGTGATCGTCGTACCGGTCAGGGCCTGGCTGACCGGGCAGTTCTTCTTGGCTTCCTCGGCGGCCGCGGCGAAACCGTCCGCGTCCAGGCCGGGCACCTCGCCGCGCACGGTGAGGTGGATGCCGGTGATGCCCGTGCCCGGCTGGAAGGTGACGTCGGCCCTGGTCTCCAGCCGGGTGGGCGGAGTGCCGGCGCCGGTCAGGCCGTGCGAGAGGGCCATGGAGAAGCAGCTGGAGTGAGCGGCGGCGATCAGCTCCTCGGGGCTGGTCTTGCCGTTGGCCTGCTCGGCGCGCGAGGGCCACGACACCGGCTGCGAGCCGATGCCGGAGGAGTCGAAGGAGACGGTCCCGCTGCCCTTGAGCAGCTCGCCTTCCCAGACGGTGTGCGCGGTGCGCGTGGTTGCCACGTTGCTTCCTTTCGCGAGGGTCGCGGTCTCCGGGGTTCCCGGTGCCCCCTATCCGATCACATCCGGGCCCGGCGCACTCCCAGGACCGGCCCCCGCGAGGTGAACGGCGGGTGATGTCCCGGCGCCGGGGGGCCGGTCAGCCGGTGAGCGCGCGCAGATGGTCGGCGGTGGCCCGGTCCGCCGGCAGGAACGTCTCGATGGCGAGTTCGGCGACCGTGATGTCCATCGGTGTGTTGAACGTGGAGATCGAGGACACGAACGACAGGACCCGCCCGGCGTGCTCCACGCGCAGCGGCAGCGCGAAGTGGGGGACCGGCTCCGCCGGTTCGGCCTCCGGCTCCCGCTCGGACACCGGATAGGCCGCCACCTCCTCGTACAGCGCGCGCAGCCGCTCCGAGCGGTGCAGGGCGATCTCCCGTTCCATCTGGGCCAGCAGATGCCCGCGCCACTGACGCAGGTTCCGGATGCGCGGCGCCAGCCCCTCCGGGTGCAGCGCCAGCCGCATCGCGTTCGGCGCCGGGGCCAGCAGCTTCTCCGGCACCCCCTCCAGCAGCAGGGCGATGCCCCGGTTCGCGGCGACCACCGTGTACCCGGCGTCGACCACCAGCGCGGGATAGGGCTCGTAGCCCCGGATGAGCCGCTCCAGCCCGTCCCGCAGCGCGTCCAGCGCCGGATCGTCCAGCGGGGTCTCCGGATAGCGCGGGGCGTAACCGGCCGCCAGCAGCAGGGCGTTGCGCTCGCGCACCGGCACCTGGAGCCGCTCGGCCAGCCGCAGCACCATCTCCTCGCTGGGCCGGGACCGCCCGGTCTCGATGAAGCTGATGTGCCGCGCCGAGGAGTCGGCGCGCAGCGCCAGCTCCAGCTGGGAGATCCGGCGCCGCTCGCGCCAGGAACGCAGCAACGGGCCGACACCGGGGCCGGCGACGGGGGAGACGGGGCGGGCGGAGGCGGCAACGGTCATACGCGCGACCCTAGTCGAGGCCCGGCACGCGTCGGTCCGCCGTCCGTACCGGAGGCGTGGCAGGCTGGGTCCGTACCCCCGGACCGGAAGGGAGCGGACGGCATGACCGCAGCACCGCTGTCGCATCAGGAGATCGAGGACCGCCTGGCCGAGTTGCCCGGCTGGTCGGTGCGGGACGGACGGCTCACCCGGACCTACCGGCTCGGCTCGCACGTCGCGGCCGCCGCGCTGGTCGTGCACATCGCCGCCGTCCAGGACGAGCTGGACCACCACTCCGACCTGACCCTCGGCCACACCTCCGTGTCCCTCGCCGTGCACACCCACAGCGCGGGCGGCGCCCTCACCGCCAAGGACTTCCAACTGGCCCGCAGGGTCGAGGACATCGCGCCGGGCCACGGGGCACACTGAGCGATGTGCTCGACTACGAGAAGGAAGCCTGCTGCTACGACGCCTCGCGCGGCGGCGAGGCCCGGGCCGAGGCCGCCGCGCACACCGTCCTCGGCCTGATACCCCCCGGGCCCGGACGCCTCCTCGACGTCGCCTGCGGCACCGGGACCGTCACCCGGCGGCTCGCCGCCGCGCGTCCCGGGCTGCGGGTGACCGGCGCCGATCTCACCCCCGCCATGCTCCGCCGGGCGGCGGCCCGGCTGCCCGGCGTCCTCGTCCGGGCCGACGGCCGCCGACTGCCGTTCGCGGACGGCACGTTCGACGCGGTCACCACCATCTGGCTGCTGCACCTGCTGGACGACCCCGCGGACCTGCGGGCGGTCGTCGCCGAGTGCGCCCGCGTACTGCGCCCCGGCGGGGTGTACGTCACCACCGTCGACAAGGCCGCGGCGCACGACGTCGGCAGCGACATCGACGCGGCCCTCGCCGACCGTCCGCGCCGGCCCGCCGCCGACGCTCCCGGCACCGTCACCGCCGAGGCCGCCCGGCACGGGCTGCGGCCCGCCGGGCAGGGCTCCTTCCGCAGCCCCGGGCAGGGCCGCAGCCCCCGCCGCACCATCGCCGACCTGCGCCGGGGCTGGTTCACCCTGCTGCCGCCCGGCGAGCCGCGCACCGAGGAGTTCGTCGCGCGACTGGCCGCGCTTCCCGACCAGGACCGCCCGCGCGCCGACCCGGTCTTCACCGTGCGCGCGTTCCGGAAACCGGCGCCGGCCTCGCCCTGAGCCGCTGTAACGCCGCGACCAGACCCCTGGACACGATTCCATCACGGAGTTTTCACATTCCGTTTCGAGAAGGGATCATGCGAAGATCACACTGCACGTCCCAGGGGGGCCCATGAGCACCGACTTCACTCCACCGCCCATGCCGGGGTACGGACCGCCGGTCCCGCCGCCGCCCGTCCCGCCGCGGAAATCCCGTACCGCGCTCATCGCCGTGGCGGCGGCCGTCGTCGCCGCCGCGGTCTCCGCCCTGGTCACCGCGGGCGTCAGCGGAGACGCCGAGGCGAAGCCGGCGCCCACCGTGACCGTCACCGAGACCGCCGCCGCGGGTGCCGACGACACCCAGGCCGACGACGACGACGGCGCGGCGGCGGCCGACGACGAGGAGAACGCGGACGGCGCGGAGAGCGAGGACGGCGCGGGCGAGGAGGACGGGGTCTACGCCCTGGACGACACCGCCGTCTACGAACCGGCCACCGAGGTCTCGCTCTCCGGGCTCAAGCGGGCCGTGACCGGCGAGTACGCCGAGCCGGAGCACACGCCGTACCTCCAGTTCACCGTCAAGGTGAACAACGGCGGCAAGAAGGCCCTCGACGTCACACAGCTCACCGTCAACTGCTCCTACGGCAAGGACGGCAAGAGCAGCGACTCGGTCTTCGACTCCGATGCCGGCCTGGACGGCGGCCCGGAGACCAAGCTGCTGCCGGGCCGTTCCCTGAACGTGCCGTGGGGCTGCGAACTGCCCAAGGGGGAGAAGCTCATCCAGATCGAGGTCAGCCCCGACTTCGACTCGGACGCGGCGATCTTCACCGGGACCGTCAAGTGACGGACCCGGCGGGGATGCCGCTCGTGGACGGTACCCCCGCCGGGCCGACCGTCAGGCGACCGTACAGGTGCGGTCGCCCAGCTTGAACGACGCCGGTCTGGTATTGGTCGTACCCGCCCGGGTTCCGGTGAAGCCGAAGGACACCGACGAGCCCGCCGCCACCGTGCCGTTCCAGCTCGCGTCCTTCGCCGTGACCGTCGCACCGGCCTGGGTGTAGCCGGCGTTCCACATCTGCGTGACCTTCTGCCCGTCGGCGAAGGACCAGGTGAGGGACCAGCCGTTCCACGCCGAGGAGCCGGTGTTGGTCAGCCGCACGTCGGCCTGGAAGCCGTCGGCCCACTGGTTGGTGACCTTGTAGTCGACGGTGCAGGCGCCCGTGGGCACCGGTGCCGGGTCGGTGCCCCCGCCCCCGCCGCCCTCGTCCCCGCCGCCCGTGCCGGAGACGTCGCCGTAGATGACACCCCGGCCGTTCGTCGACACGTACACCCGGCCGTACACCCGCGGGTCGCCGGTGATCGCGGCGCCGGTCCAGCCCCATTGACGGGCGTCGTCGTTGATCCGGGTCCAGGAGGCGCCCCGGTCCGTGGAGCGGAAGACGCCGCGCACCCCGCCGATCTTCGCGCTGGTGTACAGCGTCTGGTAGGAGGCGCCCGGCGCGGCCTTGCCGAACCCGATGGTGTCGGCCTGCTCCACGTTCGTGAGCTTGGTGAAGCTCGCGCCGCCGTCGGTGGAGTGCCACAGCCCGTACGCCCCGTCCGCCGCCCCGCCCGCCAGCCACACGTCTCCCTTGGCGCCGGGCAGCGCCTTGAAGCGCACGCTGTCCCCGCTCGGCAGGCCGGTGGCGGCCGAGGCGGTGAAGGTCGCCCCTCCGTCGGAACTGACGTAGAACCTGCCGGACTTGAAGCCGTAGAAGGTCTTCGCGTCGACGCGGTCGGACTCGACGATCGCGCCGGCCGGAATGCCGGTGGACTCCGCCCAGGAGGTGCCGAAGCCCGTGGTGTGGCGCACCCCGGTGCCGGCCGGGCTCCACACGAACCGGCTGCCGTCCGCCGCCGCGGCGACCGTGCCGCCGCCCGAGACGCCCGAAGGGTCCGTGCCCGCGAACCAGTTGGCGCCGTTGTCCGTGGAGAACGCGATGTGCGGGCCGGAGTCCAGGTCGCCGACGCGGACCACCGTGGCCGGGTTCGACTCGGCGAAGTCCAGGCTGGTGGTCGAGGTGAAGGTGGGCGACGTGTACATCATGGACGGCACCGCGGTGAGATCCGTGTGCCGGAATCCGCCGATGTCACCGAGGGCGCTGAACAGCTGGGCGCCGCCCGAGGGCGGGGCGGCGAGGTCGTTCACCGCCGTCTCCTCCAGGCCCCGCACCATCGGCTTCAGGCTGAACTGCCCGCCGCTGTCCCACTTCGTGAGGTCCTCGGTGCCGTAGACGGTGGCGCCCGTCCCGAACATCATGCGGGACGAGTCGAACGGGTCGATCTCCAGCGCCTCCGTCATCCAGCCCAGCTTGGGCGTCTGCTCGGGCGGTGACGGGTTCGCGCCGAAGGTCAGCCAGGGGGAGGAGGACACGTCCATGGTGTAGCGGTTGGCGCGGTTCGGGTACGACGTGTAGTCCCAGGCCTTCGTCCAGGTGGCGCCGCTGTCGGTGGACCGGAACAGCTGGGTGTCCGGCCACCAGGAGCTGTACGCGGTCGCCATGAGGGTGGACGGGTGCTGCCGGTCGACCGTCAGCCCGCTGAAGCCGTAGTAGGTGTCCGCCTCCGCGACCGGGCTGATGTCGGTCCAGGCGCCGGTCGCCGTCGCGTACCGCAGCAGCCGGCCCTTGCCGCCGTCGTAGGGGCCGCCGGTGTCGCTGTAGGCGAGGTACAGATATCCGTTCCGGGCGTCCAGAACGCCCTTGTGCGCCAGGTACCCGGTCGGCTGGCCCGGGAGCCGCGTCCAGGTGGCGCCCGCGTCCGTGGAGCGGTAGACCGCGTTGTCCTTGTCGGCGACGCCCACATAAATCGTCTTCGTCGCGGTCCCGGACGTGCCCGTCGACTCGTCGAAGGTGACCCAGACGATGCCCTGGTTGTCGCTCGCGTACCCGCTGGTGTCCGTCGGATCCTGCCGGTAGGTGCCGGGGTTGGGGAAGCTCGTCACCTGCGACCAGGTCACCCCGGAGTCCGTCGACCGCCACAGGCCCTTGCCGCTGGGCGCGCCCAGGTACAGCACGCTGTTCCGGTTCGGGTCGACGGCCAGCCGCTCGCCCATGCCCCGGCCGGGCATGTTGCCGCCCAGCTTGAACGGCAGGTCGGTCTTCTGCCAGCTCGCGCCCCGGTCGGCCGAGCGCAGCACCGCCCCGTTGCCCGGGTCCCAGCCGTTGGTGTACGTCCCGACGGCCGCGTAGACCTTGTCCGGCTGGACCGGATCGGAGGCGAGGCTCACCACCCCGGTGTGGCCCCACTCGTTCCAGCCCACGGAGTCCAGCAGCGGGGTCCAGGTCTTGGACGACTCCTGCCAGCGGTAGGCGCCGCCGATGTCGGTGCGGGCGTAGGCCAGGTTCTTCTCGGTGCGGTTGAAGACGATCCCGGGGACGAAACCGCCGCCGTCGATCCGGGCGTTCTTCCAGGTGTAGGTGTCCGCCGCGAGGGGCGGAGCGGAGGTGGCGGTGGCCAGTGCGGGCGGGGTGCCGGCGAGCAGTCCGGCGGCCAGCGAGAACGCGGCCACCAGGATGCGGGTTCTGCGCACGGTGGGGACACCTTTCCTGACGGGGATTCAAGAAGGTCACGGAGGTGGCATTGCGTGTGGGCCGGGCGGCCCCCTGTGCGGACGGGGGCCGCCCGGCCCGGGTGGCCCCGCCGTCCTGTGGCGGGGCCGGGTACGCGGAGCGCCGGCGGGGACTATTCGAGCAGCTCCGCGTACGAGCCCATGGCCAGGGCGATGTCCGCCTCGGCCCAGAACCGGTGGTACGTGAACACGGGCGCTGCGCCGCCCTTGAGGTAGGCCTCGATCTTCGACCAGTTCGGGTCGCTCTTGTAGAAGGACCGGAGCGAGGAGAACGTGGACGAGGAGTTGATCGCGTCGCCGTTCGGCATGGTGCCGGTCCAGCCGCTCGGCACGTACACGCTCTCGTTGAACCGGCTGTAGTCGGTCCGGGTCTCCGGCACGGCGATGCCGAGGCTGTCCTGGTAGTTGTTCCACATGCCGTCCAGCAGCGCCTTCGCCGTGGACTTGGCCGTCGCGTCACCGGACTTGGCGGCGTAGTACGTCAGCGTCTTGGCGTAGGCGGCGGCCACGCCCACGTCGTCGGTGTAGTCGGCGACGGTGACGTGCAGCCCGTTGTTGGAGCCGGGGCTCGTGGCGTTCCAGGTGTCGGGCTGGCCCGACCACTGGAGGGTGGAGGGGATGCGGTAGGTGCCGTCCGGGTTGATCGTGGTCTTGGACAGCGCCCACTTCACCCACTTGTCGAGGATCGCCTTGGCCTGGGCGTTCCCGGTCTGCTGGTAGTACTCGGCGACCCGCTCCATCGACCACGCCTGGAAGCCGAACCACTGGTTGGACGGCGGGTCGTGGTAGACGGGCGCCGGGTCGTAGGCCATGCCGTAGAAGGTGGCGGTGCCGGCGGGCGGGGAGGCGTAGCGGCCGCCCCAGCTGTTGGTCGCGCCGCCCGCGATGCCGCCCTCGGAGGACTGGAGCCACTGGTAGAACTCCAGCTGCCGCTGGAGCGACTTGCTCCAGTCGCTCGCGCCGGTGGCCGACTTGGGCTTCAGGTCGGTGACGGAGCTGAGCGCGTAGGCGGCCAGGGGGTTCTGGTAACCGCCGTGGACATGGCTGGAGCCGATCCGCCAGGCCCAGCCGGCGGAGGTGTCGGTGGCGCCGCCCCAGGCGTAGTACCAGGACAGCAGGTAGTGCGAGGCGTCCTTGCCGGTACCGGCCGGGCAGGACGTGCTCGTGCAGTTGCCGATCTTCTTGAAGTACTTGTCGTACATCGCGTAGCGCAGGTAGTCGCCCATCTTGGCGGCCTTGGCGACCGTCCCGGAGACATCACTGCCCTTGCCCTGCTGCTTGGCCCACACGTCCGCCCAGTAGGCGGCCTGCACCGCGCGGGAGTCCGCGTCCGGGGCGTCGGTGTACTTCCACTGCTTGGCGTAGGAGCTGTCGCCGGTGAACAGGTCCAGGTAGCCGTTCCTGCCGCCGTACTTGAAGGCGTCACAGGTCGGCTGCGGGACCGTCTCCCAGACGGACTCCTGCGCGCCGCGCTGGAAGGTGTTGATGTACGACGGTCCGGTGGCGGTCGGGCCGGCCTCGCACTTGCCGGGCTCGTTGCCGTAGCCGTAGACGTTGTCCACGTCCTGGATCCAGTGCATGCCGTAGACGTCGTCCGTGCCGTACGCGCTCTTCAGCTCACCGGCGATCGGGTCCGAGCCCACCGACACCGAGGTGTCCAGCTTCGCCGGGTACTCGTTCGGGGTGTCGTACTCGGGCGCGTAGGTGGCCGGCTTGGAGGCGTTGTAGAAGGAGTTCGTCGGCTGGTCGGCGTGCGTGGGGATCATGTACTTCTCCATGATCTCCCAGGCGCCGTTGAACTTCGACCAGTCGCCGGTGACCTTGCCGTACATCGCCTGGAGCCACAGCAGATAGCTGTACGCCTCGGAGGTGGTCTCGTGACCCTGGTCCGGGGCCTCCACGATCAGTGTCTCCACCGAGTGGTACGGGATGCCCTCGGGGGAGAAGTAGCCGTTCGCCGGGTTGGTGATCTTCCCGTACAGGTCCAGGAAGCGGGCGTCGTACGCCTTCGCCGCGGGCAGCTCGGTGACCGTGACGGTCGCCTTGGCGTGGCCGGTGGCCGACGCGGTGAAGGTCGCGCTGCCGGTGCCGGAGGAGTCGGCCGTGACGGTCACGGTCTGCGCGGTGTTCCAGTTCGCCGGGGTGAAGGTCAGCGAGGAGCCGCCGGTCACGGACAGGCCGGTGTTGCCGTCCGTGCGGGTCGTGCTCACCGTGACGTTCGCGCTCGGCTGCGTGGACAGCTTCACCGAGAACGTGCCCGACTTGCCCTGCTGGACGCCCAGCTGGCTGGGCGAGGCGACCACGGCGGGGCCGGAGGCCACCGTGATGCCCACGGGGGTGGAGGTGCCGGAGGCGCCCAGGCTGTCGTACGCCTTGGCCACCAGAGAATGACTGCCCACGGTCAAGCTTGAGACCGAGAGCGCGTAGGGCGCGGTGGTGTCCGTGCCCAGCAGCGTGGTGTCGTCGTAGAACTCCACCTTGCTGATGGACGCGCTGTCGGCCGCCGCGGCGGTCGCCGCGAGCGGGACGGCGGCCCCCTGGGTGTAGACCGCGCCCGCGCTCGGGCTGGTCAGCACGGTCACCGGGGGCTGGTGGGCGCCGGCGCAGGTGGTGCCGTTGACGGCGAAGGACGTGGGAGCGGTGTTGGTGCCGCTGTAGGTGAACTGGGCCCCGGTGGAGACGGCGGCGCCCGCGGCGATGGCGCCGTTGTACGAGGCGTTCTTCACGGTGACCGACTGGCCGGACTGGGACCAGGTCCCGTTCCAGCCGCCGCTCAGCTTCTGGTTGCCCGCGTAGGCGTACGTCAGCGTCCATCCGTTGATGGCGTCCGTACCGCGGTTGGTGATCGTGAGGTCGGCGGTGAAGCCCGAGCCCCAGTCGTTGGTCTTGTAGTCGACGCTGCACTGCACGGCGGCCGCGTGGGCGGTCTCCGCGCCGGTGGCGAGCATCGACAGTGGCAGGGCCAGCGCGGCGGCCACCGCCGTCCACAACCGACGCGCCGTTCTGCGTCTGCTTCCGGGATCCATGTGCTGGTTCCTCCTTGCGGCTGCGGCTCGGGGAAGAGGTCAAGGCTTGAACCAGTGGGAGCGCTCCCATAGTGAAGACGGCGTAACGGAGGGTCAAGACCTGGACATGGCGAAAAGATTCGGGGAGCCCGATCGTAAAAAAGTAAAGCGACCCCCCTGGGCTTTCCGGCCAGTTGGCGCTACCTTCCTTCGCACCAGTGGGAGCGATTCCATCAGTCGAACGTGTCCGTCAGGGCGCGCCACACTGCGAGGTCTCGCTCATGCGTCACCCCCCGTTCTCCGTACCTCCAACCGGCACCGGCCCGTGGTCGAAGGACCTCCAGGGTCCGGTGAAGACCCGGCCGGGCCGCGTCGCGGGGCCGGCCGGGCTCCGGCTCGACGGCGGCGGCCGTCGCCTGCCCGGACGGGCCGGCGGGGCGGCGTACCGCGACGACCTCGGCCAGTGGAACACCCGCGAACACACCGACCCGGCGGGCGGACTCCCTGCCGCCCGCACCACCTGCGCCTGCGCCGGCACACCCGCCGCGTACGGCACCGGGCTGCGCGGCCGTCTCCGCGCCGTCACCCCGTAGTTCCCGACACGGCACCACACCGCACGAACGGCACGACATCACATCGACAGCACACCGAAGGACACCCGCACTCATGAGTCGTACCAGAACATCACTGCTCGCCGCCCTGGCGCTGATCGCCGGGGCCTCCGGGACGGCAGTGGGCATGCAGTCGGCCTCCGCCACCGCCTCCGCCGTCCCCTGCACCGTGGACTACAAGGTGCAGAACCAGTGGAGCACCGGCTTCACCGCCGCCGTGACCATCACCAACAACGCACCCGCCAAGTCGAGTTGGTCCCTGAAGTGGTCGTACGCCGGTGACCAGAAGGTCACCAGCGGCTGGAACGCCAAGCTCAGCCAGAGCGGCACCGCGGTCACCGCCGCGAACGAGAGCTACAACGGCTCGCTGGCCACCGGCGGTTCGGTCAGCTTCGGGTTCCAGGGCACCTACAGCGGCACCAACGCGGTGCCCGCCACCTTCACCCTCGACGGGGTCGCCTGCAACGTCGACAGCGGCGGCGGCGGTGACACCGGCGGCGGTGGCGACACGGGCGGCGGTGGCGACACGGGCGGCGGTGGCGACACGGGCGGCGGCGGGGACACCGGTGGGGGCGGCGCCGGCCGTGTCGACAACCCGTACTCCGGCTCCAAGGTCTACGTGAACCCGGAGTGGTCGAAGCTGGCCGCCGCCGAGCCGGGCGGCAGCCGGGTCTCCAGCCAGCCCACGTTCGTCTGGCTGGACCGCATCGCGGCCATCAACGGCGTCAACGGCGGCATGGGCCTGCGCGCCCACCTGGACGAGGCCCTGAAGCAGAAGGGCACCGGCAACCTGGTCGTCCAGCTGGTCATCTACGACCTCCCCGGCCGCGACTGCGCCGCCCTCGCCTCCAACGGCGAACTCGGCCCGACGGACATCGACAAGTACAAGACGCAGTACATCGACGCCATCGCCTCGATCCTGTCCGACGCCAAGTACGCGGGCCTGCGCATCTCCGCGCTCATCGAGCCGGACTCGCTGCCCAACCTGGTCACCAACGCCGGCGGCACCAACACCACCACCGACGCCTGCGTGACCATGAAGTCCAACGGCAACTACGAGAAGGGCGTGAGCTACGCCCTGGACAAGCTCGGCAACCTCTCGAACGTCTACAACTACATCGACGCCGGCCACCACGGCTGGCTCGGCTGGGACACCAACCTCGGCCCGGTCGCCCAGGAGTTCTACAAGGTCGCCACGACCAACGGCGCGAGCCTGAGCGACGTGGCCGGCTTCATCGTCAACACGGCCAACTACAGCCCGACCAAGGAGCCTTACTTCAAGGTCTCCGACACGGTGAACGGCCAGACCGTCCGCCAGTCGAAGTGGGTCGACTGGAACCAGTACGTGGACGAGCAGTCGTACGCGCAGGGCCTGCGGGACAAGCTGATCTCGACCGGGTTCAGCTCCAACATCGGCATGCTGATCGACACCTCCCGCAACGGCTGGGGCGGCACCGCCCGGCCCGCCGGCCCCGGCCCGCTGACCTCGGTCGACAACTACGTCAACGGCGGCCGCATCGACCGGCGCATCCACGTCGGCAACTGGTGCAACCAGAGCGGTGCCGGACTCGGCGAACGGCCGACCGCGGCTCCCGCCGCCGGGATAGACGCCTACGTGTGGGCCAAGCCCCCGGGGGAGTCCGACGGTGCCAGCTCCGCCGTCGACAACGACGAGGGCAAGGGCTTCGACCGGATGTGCGACCCCACCTACGGCGGCAACGCACGCAACGGCAACAACCCCTCGGGGGCGCTGCCGAACGCGCCGCTGGCCGGGCACTGGTTCTCCGCCCAGTTCCAGCAGCTGGTGCAGAACGCCTACCCGCCGCTTTCGTGACGCGGTGACTCCGCCGGGGCCCGCCCGACCCCCGGGCCCCGGCGGTCCGTTCCGGCATCCCCGTTTGCCGGAACGGCAACGCAAGTGGCTTCCGGCCGGTGTGCCGTCGCACCCTGACGGCACACCGGACCGAGAGGCTGATCTCCATGGCGCACGAACACCGCGAGCAGCATCACCCGCACCACGCCGGCCACGGGCACGCGCACGGCCACGGGCACGGCACGGACATCGACTGGAACGAACTGGCCGACCTGCTGGAGTCGCAGGCGGAGTTGTTCGCCCCCGTCTACCGGCAGGCCCTGGCCTGGCTCGGGCAGCAGGTCGCCGAGCCGGGGCTCGTCGTGGACGCGGGCAGCGGTCCCGGCGTCGTCTCCTGCCTGTTCGCCGAGGCGTTCCCCACCGCCCGGGTGGTCGCCGTCGACGGCACCGCCCCGCTGCTGGACCGCGCCCGCGACCGCGCCGCCCGCCTCGGCGTCGGGGACCGCTTCGACACCGTCGCCGGCGACCTGCCCGAGGCGCTCGGCCGCCTGGACCGCCCGGCCGGGCTGCTGTGGGCCAGCCGCAGCCTGCACCACCTCGGCGACCAGCGGGCCGCGCTCGCCGCGTTCGCCGGCCACCTCGCCCCCGGCGGCACCCTGGCCCTCCTGGAGGGCGGACTCCCTTCCCGCTTCCTGCCCCGGGACTTCGGCATCGGCCGCCCCGGACTCCAGTCCCGGCTCGACGCCCTGGAAGAGGAGTGGTTCGCCCGGATGCGGGCCGGACTGCCGGGCTCCGTCGCCGAGACGGAGGACTGGCCCGCCCTGCTGACCGCGGCCGGCCTGAAGCACACCGGCACCCGCACCTTCCTGCTCGACCTGCCCGCCCCGGCCGACGACCGGGCCCGCGCCTATGTCGCCGCACACCTGTCCCGGGTCCGCGAGGGCGTCGGCGAGGCGCTGGACGCCGGCGACCGCGCCACCCTCGGCCGGCTCCTGGACCCGGCCGACCCGGCGAGCGTGCACGTGCGCCCGGACGTGTTCGTGCTCGGCGCCCTCACCGTGCACACCGCCGTCCGCCCGCACTGATCCCGCACTTGACCTGGAGTGCTCTCCAAGTGATGGACTCCGGGCACTTCACCGACGTGCAGGGGGCCAGACACATGACCACGAACGACTCTCCGGTCGCGCTCATCACCGGCGGCGGCAGCGGGATCGGCGCCGCCGTGGCGCGGCGACTGCTCGACGCCGGACACCGGGTGACCGTCACCGGGCGCGGGGAGCGGCGGCTGCGGGACCTCGCCGAGGAACTCGGCCGTCCCGAGGGGCTGCTGACGGTGACCGGCGACGCCTCGGAACACGCCGACGTCCGACGCGCGGTCGACCGCACGCTGGAGACGTACGGCCGGCTGGACACCGTCGTCGCCAACGCCGGCTTCGCCACCCATGACACCGTGGCGGACGGCGACCCGGCCGGCTGGAGGGAGATGGTCCTCACCAACGTGCTCGGTCCGGCCCTGCTCATCCGGGCCTCCATCGACGCGCTGAAGGAGACCCGGGGCCGGATCGTCCTGGTCGGCAGCGTCGCCGGGTTCGTGCACGGCCCGGGCAATCTGTACGGCGCCACCAAGTGGGCGGTGACCGGGCTCGCCGAGAACACCCGGCGGCAGGTCACGGAGTTCGGCGTCGGGGTCACGCTGGTGGCCCCCGGCCGGGTGGAGACGCCCTTCTGGGACGGCTACGGCAGTCTGCCCCCGGGGCACCTGCTGACGGCCGGCCAGATCGCCGACTCGGTGGTCTGGGCGATCCGGCAGCCGGCCGGGGTGGATGTGAACACGGTGGTCGTCCGCCCGGTGGGCCAGCCCGTCTGACGGACGACGGGCGTCAGTTGTCCGCCAGGAACTGCCTGGCCAGCCGGTCCCCGAGGGTGACCGCGGCGCTGTGGCTCTCTATGGGGGAGACCTGGGAGTTCTTGAACAGGAGGTAGGTCACCCCCGAGTCCGCGCCGCCGGTCTCGGGGTCCGGGTCGATGCCGAGCGCCTTGGCGGTGGCGTACGACGCCTCGCCGATGATCTGCGAGGGGCCGGTGTCGCCGACGACGGCGTACTCGACCTTGCCGCCGTAGATGACGGCCACCACGCCGCCGCCCTTGATCCCGGCGTTCGCGTAGTTCCAGATGCCGCTGGTGCTCGGCACCACGACGTACGGCAGGGTCTCCGCGTTCAGCGCCTTGCCGTCGGACTGGTGGAAGGCGGTGTCGTCCTGGAACCAGGGGTCGCGGTCCTCGTTGCAGTTGGCCGTGCGTTGACCGTCGCAGTCGATGTCCATGTCCGCCTTCCAGAACACCGCGCCGTTCTTGCCGCACACGGGGACCGTGGCCGAGGTCTCCTCGTCCGTCCGGTACTTGCCGTTGGATATCTGCGCACAGGAGGTCACCTTGGCGAGCAGGTCGGCGGCGCTGACCGTGCCCTCCTGGGCGGACTTCGGGGAGGCGGCGGCGGAGGCGTGGGCGGGCAGGAGGCCGGCGGCGAGCAGGGCGGTGCCGGAACCGAGGGCGAGGGTGAGGATACGGAGACGCACGGTGGAGCCCTTCTGTTAGGAAAGTTTCCTGACCGGATGCGTCCACCGTGCCCGGACGGCATGCCCCCGTCAATCCTCGGGTCGCGAACGGCTGAAACGCGGGCGCATTGCGGTGATTGCGGTCGCTGGAGAGACTGGTGGGGTCGGACATGTCCGGTGTGTCCGGCTGATCCGCGGTCGCCGTTTGCGGAGGCGAGTCTCATGTTCGTACGCGCGGTGTACGCGACCGGTGATCCGGCGCTGCTGGACACGGCCGTGCGGTCGCTGAACAGCGAGGGGCGGGACCTGCTGGAGGAACGCCCGGGATACCGGGGCGCCGGCATCTTCGTGAACCGTGAGCTCGGCGCCCTCCTCACCGTGAGCTGGTGGGAGACCGAGGAGGCGCGGCACAACAGCGACGAGGTGATGCGCGAGCGGCGCGAGGCGCTGCTGGATCCCTTCGCGGGCACGGTGTCGGTCGCCAACTACGAGGCCGCGGTGTTCCACCAGCTCGCCCGCCCCCGGCCGGGCGGCGGGCTGCGCGCCGCCCGGCTGGAGTTCGACCCGCGCGACGCGGACCTGGTCGTCGACGCCTTCCGGGCAACGGTGGTGCCGCGGGCCGAGTCGCTGCCGGGGCTGTGCCGCACCTCCCTGCTGCTCGACCGGGAGGGGGGCCGGGCCGTGGCCGGCGCCCTGTTCGCCGACCGTGCCGCGCTGGCCGCCTCGCGCGGGGCCATGGCCGGCGCGCGTCACGAGGCGTCGGCCAAGGCGCACGTCGAGGTGGTCGGCCTCGAGGAGTTCGAGGTCGTGCACGCCGACGTGCGCCCGGACTGAACCGCCCGGCCACGCCGGGCCGGTGATCAGGCCATGTCGAAGGTGGCCGGGTCGGGGCCGAGCCGCCGCTCCTCGTTCAGCGCGCTGATCGCCGCGAGGTCCTCGTCGTCCAGGCTGAAGTCGAACACCGCGATGTTCTCCTTGATCCGGGACGGCGTCACGGACTTCGGGATCACGATGTTGCCCAGCTGGAGGTGCCAGCGCAGCACGACCTGGGCCGGAGTGCGGTCGTGCTTGCGCGCGATCGCCACGATCGCGGGCACTTCCAGCAGGCCCTTGCCCTGGCCGAGCGGCGACCAGGCCTCGGTGGCGATGCCCAGCTCCGCGTGGACGGTGCGCGACTCGCCCTGCTGGAGGTGCGGGTGCAGCTCGATCTGGTTGACCGCCGGGACGACCGAGGTCTCCTCGGTCAGCCGTCGCAGGTGCTCGGGCAGGAAGTTCGAGACACCGATGGCACGCACCCGCTTGTCGGCGTACAGCTGCTCGAACGCCTTGTACGTGTCGACGTACGCGTCCCGGGACGGCAGCGGCCAGTGGATCAGGTACAGGTCGACGTAGTCGAGCCCCAGCTTCGCCAGCGACGTGTCGAAGGCACGCAGCGTGGCGTCGTAGCCCTGGTCGCTGTTCCAGAGCTTGGTGGTGACGAAGATCTCCTCGCGGGGCAGGCCGGAGGCGGCGATGGCCTTGCCGGTGCCCTCCTCGTTGCCGTAGATCGCCGCCGTGTCGATGCTGCGGTAACCGGCCTCCAGCGCCGTGGCGACGGCTCGCTCGGCCTCGTCGTCCGGCACCTGCCAGACGCCGTATCCCAGCTGGGGCATCTCGACGCCGTTGTTGAGGATGATCGGGGGGACGTTGCTGCTCACGAGCCTCTTGGTCCTTCGGTTGTCGACAGGTGTTGCACCCATGGTCAACGATCAGCGGCCGTTCCGCATTCCTGACCGTGCGACACACTCCCGCCGCCGGTCCGGGCGGCTGCCCGGACCGGCGGCCTCAGGCCCGGTAGAGGGCCTCCACCTCGTTCGCGTACGCCTTCTCGATCGCCTTCCGCTTCAGCTTCAGCGACGGCGTCAGCAGACCCTGTTCCTCGGTGAACGGCTGCGCCAGGATGCGGAAGGTGCGGATCGACTCCGCCTGCGACACCAGCGTGTTGGCGGCCACCACCGCGCGCCGCACCTCCGCCTCCAGATCCGGGTCGCGCACCAGCTCCGCCGGGGACGTCCCCGGCTTGCCGCGCATCTGCAGCCAGTGCGCGACCGCCTCCTGGTCCAGGGTGACCAGGGCGGCGACGAAGGGGCGGTCGTTGCCGACCACGATGCACTGGCCGACCAGCGGATGCTCGCGGACCCGCTCCTCCAGCACCCCCGGGGAGACGCTCTTGCCGCCGGAGGTCACCAGGATCTCCTTCTTGCGGCCGGTGATCGTCAGATAGCCGTCCGCGTCCAGCGCGCCCAGGTCGCCGGTGGCCAGCCAGCCGTCGTGCAGGGTCTCGTCGGTGGCCTTCCGGTTGTTGAGGTAGCCCTGGAAGACGGTGCCGCCGCGCAGCCAGATCTCCCCGTCGTCGGCGATGTGCACGGTCACACCCGGGACCGGCGGGCCCACGGTGCCGTAGCGGGTGCGCCCGGGCGGGTTGGCGGTCGCCGCGGCCGTCGACTCGGTCAGGCCGTAGCCCTCGTAGATCTGCACGCCCGCGCCCGCGAAGAACAGCCCCAGCCGGCGGTCCATCGCCGATCCGCCGGACATCGCGTTGCGGATCCGGCCGCCCATCGCGGCCCGGATCTTCGCGTACACCAGCTTGTCGAACAGCTGGTGCTGCATCCGCAGCCCCGCCGACGGGCCCGGCCCGGTGCCCCACGCCTTGGCCTCCACCGCCTCCGCGTACCGCACGGCGACGTCGACGGCCTTCTCGAACGGCCCCGCCCTGCCCTCACGCTCGGCCTCGCGGCGGGCCGCGTTGAACACCTTCTCGAAGATGTACGGCACGGCGAGGACGAACGTCGGCCGGAAGGCGGCCAGGTCGGGCAGCAGGGCGGACGCGTGCAGCTGCGGCTGGTGCCCGAAGCGGACCCGGCCGCGGATCGCGGCGACCTCCACCATCCGCCCGAAGACATGCGCCAGAGGCAGGAACAGCAGCGTGGACGCCTCGTCGCCCTTCCGGGAGTGGAACACCGGCTCCCACCCCCGCAGCACGGTGTCCGCCTCGCACATGAAGTTGCCGTGGGACAGCAGACAGCCCTTGGGCCGGCCGGTGGTGCCGGAGGTGTAGATGACGGTGGCGACCGAGTCGGGGGTGACCGCCTGCCGGTGCCGGTGCACCACCTCGTCGTCCAGGTGCGCCCCGGCGTCGTACAGCTCCTGCACACAGCCGGCGTCCAGCTGCCACAGCCGGCGCAGCCGCGGCAGCCGGTCGATGACGGTGGCGACGGTCATCGCGTGGTCCTCGTGCTCCACGACGGCCGCGGACACCTCGGCGTCGTGGAGCATCCAGCAGCACTGCTCGGCCGAGGAGGTGGGGTAGACGGGCACCACCTGGGCGCCGATGGTCCACAGCGCGAAGTCGAAGAGGGTCCACTCGTAGCGGGTCCGGGACATGACCGCGACGCGGTCGCCGAAGCGGATGCCGCTGGCCAGCAGGCCCTTGGCCAGGGCCACGACCTCGTCGCGGAACTCGGCGGCGGTCACGTCCCGCCACTGCCCCGAGACGTCCTTGCGGCCGAGCGTGATGTGCCGCGGATCGGTTTCGGCGTGCTCGAAGACGATGTCGGCCAGACCGCCCGCGGGCGGCGGCGACACCAGCGGAGGGTTGGTGTACTCGCGCAACCTCGCTCCCCGTTTCTCGCGTCTCGGTGTCGCTGGTCCACGCACCGCAACAGCGCCGTGAAAGCTACCCCACACGTTCCGTGCGCGGGAGGGGTGCCGGATCCGGGCAAACCTCGTGTTCCGCCCGGACGGTCTCCGGAAAATACCCGCACATGGGGAAGGGCCGGACACCTTACTGACGGGTCCGTAAGTTTCGGTACCGTAATCTCCACCGAATCTGTACGCGCCGCTTACGGCGGGCCGGATCCGCACGCGCGGACCGGCGGCGGCGGGAAGGCGGGCCGTGGCTCTCCCGCGCGGGCGGCCCGGCGAACGGCATGCCGGGGACCGGTGGGGGGCCCGGCCCGTGCGCGGGGCCGGCCCGTCGGCCCGGACCGTAGGGCGGCTGCCCGGGCGGGCGACCCACGCGCCGGGGCCGGGTGGCGGAGGGCGGCGCGTGCTCCGGCGGCGGGTGCGGGGCGGCTCTCGCTGGCGCGGGACGGCCGGTGACGCGGGTCTCGCCGTCGCTGATCTCCAGGAGCGGCTCGCGCACGCGCGGGCCGGCCGGTGCGGGACCAGCCTCCGCTCCGGCTCCGGACCGCCCCGGCCGCCCCGGCGACCGGCCCCCACGAGCGCGGGGCGGACCCGGAGCCCTCGCCCCGTGGCCGCCCCGCGGGCCGTGCCGTCGCGGCCACCGGAATGCGTGCGTCCGCTTCCGTCCGTACCGGCGTGCGCGGGCCGGCGCCCTCAGCCGCGCGCCGTCACCGCCTTCTCGGGTACCTCTCCGGAGGTCCGCGCGGGCGCCGGCCGGCCCCGGCGGACCAGCACCATCACCGAAACGCCCGCCACCAGCCCGGCCAGGCCCGCCACCACCAGCGCGCCGTTCAGCCCGGACGCGAACGCGGACCGCAGGGTGTGCTCCGGGACCCCGCCGCGCAGCAGCGCCCCGGCGCCCCCGCCGGCGAGTCCGTGCGCCGCACCGTCCGGGAGCCGGCCCGTCATCCGCGAGGTGAGCACGGTGCCGAAGACGGCCACCCCGAGCGCGTACCCCAGCTGCCGTACGGTGTTCACCGCGCCGCCCGCCATCCCGGCCCGCTCGGCCGGTACCGAGGCCAGCGCCGCCCCGGCCACCGTCGGCGCCACCAGCCCGGTACCGACCCCGACCAGCGCGAATCCCGGCACCAGCGCCGTCCAGTCCGAGCCCGCGCCCAGCACCGCCTGGCCCAGCGTGCCCGCGCCGACCAGCAGCAGCCCGCCGCCGACCGTCAGCCAGGCGGGCACCCCGTGCAGCAACCGGCCCACCAGCACCGCCACCACCATCGACACCGCCGTCATCGGCAGCAGCGTCAGCCCGCCCCGCACCGGCGACATCCCGAGCAGTGTCTGCATCCACAGGGACAGGTACGGGACCCCGCCGAAGGCCACCCCGTTGAAGGCGAACGCGCCCAGCATCGTGCCGGTGAAGGCCGGCCGGCGCAGCAGCGAGAGGTCCAGCAGCGGATGTGCCACCCGCCGTTCCACCAGCACGAACACCACCAGGGCCAGCGCGGCGACGGCGAACGCGGCCGACGGGGCGGACGCCGTCCAGCCGTCCTCGCCGGCCCGTACGACGGCGTACGTCGCCCCGCCCGCGAACACGGCGAAGGCCGCCGTCCCCGCCCAGTCGACGCGCATGCCGCGCGGCCCGCGCGACTCCGGGACCGTCCGCAGCGTCAGCCACACCGCCACCACGCTCACCGGCAGGTTGACGAAGAAGATCCAGCGCCAGCCCGGCCCCTCGGTGATCAGCCCGCCCAGCACCGGGCCGACCGCCGCGGCCCCGCCGCTGACCGCGCCCCACACCCCGAGCGCGGCCGAGCGTTGCCGGCCCTGGTAGACCGACCCCAGCAGCGGCAGCGTCGTCGCGAACATCGCCGCCCCGCCGACGCCCTGCACCGCCCGCGCCGCCACCAGCACGCCCGGGTCGCTGGCCAGCCCGCACCACAGACTGGCCAGCGCGAACAGCACCACGCCCACCACGTGCACCCGGCGCCGGCCCAGGATGTCGGCCGCCGCCCCCGCCCCGAGCAGCAGCGCGGCCAGCGCCAGCGCGTACCCGTCGACCACCCATTGCAGGTCACCCAGCGACGCGTGCAGCGACCCCGTCATGTCCGGCAGCGCGACCACCACGATGGTCACGTCCAGCAGCAGCATGAACGTGCCCAGGCATATCGCCGTGAGCGTCCCCCAGCTCCGCAATCTCCTCAACTCCCTGTGCGAACGGCTGTGTTCCGCCGCGTACGATGACCGGACGGCGGCAGATCGGACGTCTCACGGCGCCGAACGCGACGGAAACCGACGGGGGAGCGCATGCTGCGGATGGAATCCGGCACCTTCGATCTGCTCGACCTCCAGCTGCTGTCCGCGCTGGAGGTCGACGGGCGGGCCCCCTTCAGCCGGATCGCCGCCGTGCTCGGCGTCTCCGACCGCACCGTCGCCCGCCGCTACCGCCGCCTGTGCGCCGAGGCCGGGCTGCGGGTCGTCGTGCTGCGGGACGCCGTACGGCTCGGCGAGGACCAGTGGATGCTGCGGCTGCGCTGCGCGCCCGACGGCGCCGCCGTCATCGCCGACGCCCTCGCCCGGCGGCCGGACACCTACTGGATCGGGCTGTGCTCCGGCGGCACCGAGATCGCCTGCATCACCCGGCCGCGCAGCCCCGGCGACCACGACGACCTGCTGCTCGGCAAGCTGCCCCGCACCCCGAGCGTCGTCGAGATCCGCGCCCAGCAACTGCTGCACCGCTTCTACGGCGGCCCGGTCGGCTGGCTGCCCAAGTTCCGGGCGCTGGACGCGGACCAGATCGCCGCGCTCCGCCCCGAGCCCCCCGAGCCGGGACCGGTGGTCCGGCCGGAGCCCGAGGACGCCCCGCTGCTCGCCGTCCTGGAACGCGACGGCCGCGCCGGCTACCCCGAACTCCAGCGCGCCACCGGCCGCTCCGAGTCCGCGATCAGACGCCGGCTGTCCGCCCTGATCGCCTCCGGCGCGGTCTACGTCGACATCGAGTACAGCACCGCGGCCCTCGGCCACCCCAAGTCGGCCATCCTGTGGATCACCACCTCCCCGGGCGCCCTGGACTCCGTCGGCCGGACCCTCGCCGGGCACGACGAGATCGCGTTCGCCGCCGCCACGGCCGGCCCCTCCCACCTCGTGGTCACCGCCGTCGTCCGCGACACCGCCGCCCTGTACGCCTACCTCAGCGGCCCCCTCGGCCACCTGGACGGGGTGCAGCACGTGGAGGCGACGCCCTTCCTGCGCCGGGTCAAGCAGCTGACCTACCGGCCGACGCGGTGACGTTCGCGCCGCCCGCGCCGGTCAGCCGCCGCTGCGCCGCAGCCGCTCGCCGCCCGCCAGCACCGCCGCCGCCAGCGCGTCCGCGGCGTCCCCGGCCGGGCCCCGGCGGCGCCCGTGCACCAGGACGAAGTCGACCTTGCCCAGGTCCGGCAGGCCCGCCCGGTCGGGCAGCCGGAACAGGCCCGGCGGGATCAGCCGCCGGGAGTGGGCCATCACCCCGAGGCCGGCCCGGGCCGCCGCGATCAGCCCGTTGAGGCTGCCGCTCGTGCACACGATCCGCCAGGGACGGCCGTGCCGCTCCAGCACCTGGAGGGCGCGGGCCCGGGTGATGCCCGGCGGCGGATAGACGATCAGCGGCACGGGCCGGTCCGCCTCCAGCCGCAGCCGTTCGGCTCCGATCCACACCAGGTCGTCGCGCCACACCAGCTCGCCGCGCGGATCCTCGGGGCGCCGCTTCGCCAGCACCAGGTCGAGCTTCCCGGCGGCCAGCCGCTCGTACAGCGTGCCGGACAGCTCCACCGTCAGCTCCAGGTCGACCTCCGGATGGTCGTAGCGGAAGCCCTCGAGGATCTCCGGCAGCCGGGTCAGCACGAAGTCCTCCGAGGCGCCGAAGCGCAGCCGGCCCCGCACGCGCGTGCCGGAGAAGAACGCCGCCGCCTGCTCGTGCACCTCCAGGATCCGGCGGGCGAACCCGAGCATCGCCTCGCCGTCCTCCGTCAGCTCCACCGAGTGGGTGTCCCGGGAGAACAGCTGCCGCCCGGCCGCGTCCTCCAGCCGCCGCACATGCTGGCTCACCGTCGACTGGCGCAGCCCCAGCCGCCGGGCGGCCTGGGTGAAGCTCAGCGTCTGGGCGACCGCCAGGAAGGTGCGCAGGTGCGTCGGGTCGTACACACCCCGAGCCTAGCGCGGTCATCACGGACCACGATCACAGTCAGAGCGGTGTACCGGATTCCCGATCGGCGGTGAGGGGAGGACGATGGAGGGGGGCCCTGCGGGCCCGGGACCGTACGACACAGAGCACCACGACAGAGCAATCGGAGCACCGTGACACGCCTGCGCCGGCCCAGTTGGCTGCCGATCGACCCGTACATCGTGCTGCTGCTCGGGACGGTGGGGCTCGCCGCCCTCCTCCCGGCCCGCGGCACCGCCGCCGACGTGACCTCGGGCGCCTCCACGGCCGCCATCGCCTTCCTCTTCTTCCTCTACGGCGCCCGGCTGTCGACCGGGGAGGCGCTGGACGGACTGCGCCACTGGCGGCTGCACCTCACCGTGCTGATCTGCACCTTCGTCGTCTTCCCGGTGTTCGGGCTGGCCGCCCGGGGGCTGGTGCCGGTCCTGCTGACCCAGCCGCTCTACCAGGGCCTGCTGTTCCTGACGCTGGTGCCGTCCACCATCCAGTCGTCCATCGCGTTCACCTCCATCGCCCGCGGCAACGTGCCCGCGGCGATCTGCGCCGGGTCCTTCTCCTCCCTCGCCGGCATCGTCCTGACCCCGCTGCTCGCGGCGGGACTGCTCGGCGGCGACGCGGTCGGGTTCTCCACGGACTCGCTGGTGAAGATCGTGCTCCAGCTGCTGGTGCCGTTCGTCGCCGGGCAACTGCTGCGGCGCTGGATCGGGGAGTTCGTCGCCCGGCACAAGAAGGTGCTGGGCCTGGTCGACCGCGGCTCCATCCTGCTGGTCGTCTACACCGCGTTCAGCGAGGGCATGAACCAGGGCATCTGGCACCAGGTCAGCCCGCTGCGGCTGGCCGGGCTGCTCGGTGTGGAGGCCGTCCTGCTGGCGGTGATGCTGCTCCTGACCTGGTACGGCGCCAAGGCGCTCGGCTTCGGCCGGGCGGACCGGATCGCCGTGCAGTTCGCCGGGTCGAAGAAGTCCCTCGCCTCCGGGCTGCCCATGGCGAGCGTCCTGTTCGGCAGCCAGGCCTCCCTGGCCGTCCTGCCGCTGATGCTCTTCCACCAGATGCAGCTGATGGTGTGCGCGGTCATCGCCAAGCGCCGCTCCCACGACCCGGAGGCGGCCGAGGACGCGTCCCCGCGCCCGGAGGACCCGCCCGCTGCGTCAGCCGCGGACCCGGTCCAGGGGCAGCCACACAACCGTGTCCTGCGCTGAGCGCAGCACGTCAGGGTCCGCCAGCTCCCCGTCGGTCAGCGCCCGGTCCCACACCCGCACCTCGTCCAGCGCGCCGGTGAGGAAGGCGCGGCCGTCCATGCGCTGACCGAGGTGCACCCCGAAGGGCGAGTTGCGGCTGACCGAGCCCGGCCGGTCCGCCGTGGACACGGCCGTACCGTCGACGGACAGCGACAGCAGCCCGCCGCCCCGGCGGAGCACGGCGTGGTGCCACCGGCCGTCGTTGTAGGCGGTCGCGGTGCGCACGGACGCGGACTGGGGCGAGGCGGCCGCGTTCCGTACCGTGATCAGTGCCTGCACCCGGTCGCTCGCCGGCTCCCCGCGCAGCCACACCTGCGGCTGGCCGGTGCCGATCCCGCCCATCCACAGCAGCGGCTGCTCCCCGGCGGTCGCCGTGTACCGGAACCACAGCGACACCGTGAAGTCCTCCGTGCCCAGCGGGAGCCCCGCACGGTACGGCAGCCGGACCGCGTCGCCCGTGCCGTCGAACTCCAGCGCGCTCCCCGACACACCGTCGGTCCGCCCGGGGCCGCCGAGCACCGCCGCCGGGCGGGCGTGCGGGGCGAGGTCGGGGGTGACCGGGCCGGGGCCGCGGCGCGGGGCGAGCGTGTCCTCGGTGAAGCGGGCGAAGCGGATCTCGTCCCGGGCGTCCGCCGTCCCGCCCTCGTAGAGCAGGCCGGCCGTGGTGGAGCCGATGCGCACCAGGTCCGAGTAGCCGGACCAGTCCGTGGTGACGACCGTGCCCCGGTCCGCGCTCTCCCAGGTCCGCCCGCCGTCCCAGGAGGAGCGGATCATCATCGTGCGGCGCCGGTCGGGGTCGCCGGGGCAGGCGAGCAGCAGCCGGTCGCCCAGCCGCAGCAGCGAGCCCTGCACCTGCGGGGTGTACAGGTCCGGCAGGCCGCGGAACGGCCCGGCGAAGGAGGTGCCGCCGTCGCGGCTGACGGCCTGGGTGCGGTGTCCGAGGTCGGTGCCGTCCTGCTCCCGACCGCTGACCAGGACGGAGCCGTCGGCGCGCTCGGCGAGGGTGAGTTCGGAGGGTTTCTGCCGGAAGGTGCCGTCGGCGGCGATGGGCCAGGTGTCGGTGGCGCCGATCCGCCAGTGGCCGCCGTGGTCGTCGCTGACGATCAGCGCCGCGTGGTTGGCGGTGACCCTCGTGCCGTCCCAGGTCTCGGTGTTGACGCCGAGGACCAGGCGCCCCGCGTACCGGCCGCGGGTGAGCTGGATGCCGTGCACGGGACCGGTGGCGTACCAGGAGTTCCAGTGGGCGGGCAGGATCTCGGGGCTCAGATCGCGCGGCGCGGACCAGGTCTCGCCGTCGTCGTCGCTGTACTGGAGGTGCGGGGTGCGGTCGCAGGGCACCCGGCAGCTGGCGCCGTCCGTACGGCCCGTGTTGTACGTCTCGGCGAGCCAGATCCGGCCGGTGTCGCGGTCCACGACGGGCGCCGGGTTCCCGTGGGTGTCACCGGCGCCCTCGGTGACGACCTGGAGCGGCCCCCAGGTGCGCCCGCCGTCGGTGGAGCGCTTGAGCACGATGTCGATGTCCGCGGCGTCCCCGCAGTTGAGGACCCGGCCCTCGGCGAACGCCAGCAGGGTCCCGTCGGTCGTGCGCACCACCGCGGGGATGCGGAAGCAGGCGTAACCGGGATCCTGCGCCGCCTTGAACAGCACCTGCTGCTCGAACTCCGCTGCCGGGGAGGCCGGCTGGGCATGGGCGGGGGACAGGGGCAGGAGCAGGCCGGCGGCGAGGGCGAGTACGGATCCGAGGCGGGCGCTGAGGCATGACGGCACGGTGCGACCCGCCCTTCGTCGGCCGGACATACGGACATCCGGACATCCCATGTCAACGTGCGCTCCACCGAAGGTAGTTGCGGGCCGCGCGGCTCACAAGAAGCGTGCACTCACGGGCGCAGGACGACCTTGCCGAGATTGGCCCGGGCGGTGATCACCCGGTGCCCCTCCTCCGCCTGGGCCAAGGCGAACCCCCCGTGCACGGCGGGCTTCAGGGCGCCTTCGGCGTACAGCCGCCACAGCTCCCGCCGCCACCGCTCGTACACCTCGGGCCGCTCACGGGCGACCAGTGCCATCTGGAAGCCGATCACCGACTTGGCGCCCGTCAGCAGGTCGTACGCCGCGATCGTGCCGCCGCCCGAGCTGTAGGCGACCAGACGGCCGTGCGGGGCGAGCGCGGCCAGGGCCGGGGTGAGCAGCTCGCCGCCGACGGCGTCCAGGACGCAGTCGACGGGTTCGCCCCAGCTTCCGTCGTCGTACCGCACGCAGTCGTCCACGCCGAGGGAGCGGACGAAGTCCGCCTTCGCGGCGCCGGAGACGGCCCCCACCACCCGGCCCGCGCCCCGCGCCCGGGCGAGCTGCACCGCGAGGTGCCCGACGCCGCTCGCCGCCGCCGTGACGAGGACCGACTCGCCCGGCGCGAACCGCGCGGCCTCCAGCGCGCCGTACGCCACCAGGCCGCTGCGCACGAGCGCGACCGCGGTGACGAAGCCGGCGTCGTCCGGCACCGGCGAGGCCATGGCCTCGTGCATCACGGCGTAGTCGGCGTACCCGTGGCCGAAGCACAGCCCGGTGACCCGGTCGCCGGTCCGGAAGCGGGCCGCACCGGGGCCGGTCGCCACCACCTCGCCCGCGACCTCCCCGCCCAGCGGCACCGGCGCGGCGGCCTCGGTCACCTTGCGGACCATCGGCAGGGTGAGACCGACGGCGGCGCAGCGCACCAGCAGTTCGCCCGGGCCGGGCTCGGGGACGGGCGCCTCCTCCAGGAACAGGGGGCCGGCGGGGGACTCGTACCGGACGCGACGCATCGCACACCTCCTCGGGCCGGGCACGCCGGCACCGTCGGTCGCGGGAGCGTTCGCCGGGAACTCCCACGGATTCATTGGGGGTCCCAACGGTAGGGGAGGTTCGTTGGGAAGTCCAATGGTTCTTCGGTTACGCTGCGGTCATGGCCGAAGCACCCCTGCCCGCGATCCGTTCCCTGCCGAGCTGGCTCCTGGGCCGGGCCGCCGCCCGGGGCCGCGCCCTGGTCGCCGACGCCCTGGCGGCCGAGGGGCTGCGGATGTGGCACCACGTCGTCCTCTCCGCCGTCCGCGACCTCGCCCCGGTCGCACAGGCCGACCTCGGGCGCAGCGTGAGCCTGGACCCCAAGGACGTGGTCGGCATCCTGAACGACCTCCAGTCCCAGGGCCTGGTCGAGCGCGCCCCCGACCCCCGCGACCGGCGCAAGAACGCCGTCAGCCTCACCGACGACGGCGCCCGGCTCCTCGTCCGCTGCGAGAAGGCCGCGCGCGAGGCCAACGACGAACTGCTCGCCCCGCTGTCGGCCGTCGAACGGGAACGGTTCCTGGAGCTGCTGGCCCGCATCTCCGGGGTGACGTCCACGGCGGGCTGACGCCGCCGCCCGGGGTTCCCGTCAGCCGTGGGCGGCCGGCTCCCGCAGGGCGATGCGGTGGTCGCCCGCGTACACGTTCATCGAGGTGCCGCGCAGGAAGCCCACCAGGGTCAGGCCGGTCTCCGCGGCCAGGTCCACCGCCAGCGACGACGGCGCCGAGACGGCCGCGAGCACCGGGATGCCCGCCATGACCGCCTTCTGCGCCAGCTCGAACGACGCCCGGCCGGAGACCATGAGGATCGTCCGGGACAGCGGCAGCGCGTCGTTCCGCAGTGCCCGGCCCACGAGCTTGTCGACCGCGTTGTGCCGGCCCACGTCCTCGCGGGTGTCCAGCAGCTCCCCGTCCTCGTCGAACAGGGCCGCCGCGTGCAGACCCCCGGTCCGGTCGAACACCCGCTGGGCCGCCCGCAGCCGGCCGGGCAGGTCCGCCAGCAGTTCCGGGGTGACCCGCAGCGGGGGAGTGTCGGCGAGGGGCCAGCGCGCCGTCGTCCGGACGGCGTCCAGACTGGCCTTGCCGCACAGGCCGCACGAGGAGGTGGTGTAGACGTTCCGCTCCAGGGTGAAGTCCGGGAGGGCGAGGCCGGGGGCGGTGCGCACGTCGACCACGTTGTAGGTGTTCGAGCCGTCCGCCGTGGCCCCCGCGCAGTAGACGATGTTCCGCAGGTCCGCCGCCGTGCCCAGCACGCCCTCGCTCACCAGGAAGCCGGCCGCCAGCGCGAAGTCGTCGCCCGGGGTCCGCATGGTGATCGCGAGCGGCTTGCCGTTCAGCCGGATCTCCAGGGGTTCCTCCGCGACGAGCGTGTCCGCCCGGGTGGAGACCGCCCCGTCCCGGATGCGCAGGACCTTGCGTCGTTCCGTGACTCGTCCCATGTTCCGATCAGCCCCGGTTCTGTGCGTGCTGGCCGCCGACCGTCCCATTGTCCTGCACCTGGGGCACGCATCACCCGCAGGGGGGTCCGCTTACATGGACGTCCGACCGTCTGACCGGAGGCCACAATCCCGGCGCCCGTTTCCTGTGGCCTCACCTGCCGCCGTACCGGCCGGTCACTGCGCACACTGGTGGATCCCGCCACCCACGGCAACGAGGGGATCTCCGCAATGAACGGCTCGCGCATCGTCGCCATCGGCCACTACCAGCCCGCCCGGGTGCTCACCAACGACGACCTGGCGGCCCTGGTCGACACCAGCGACGAGTGGATCCGCGGCCGGGTGGGCATCCGGACCCGGCGCATCGCCGGCCCCGACGAGCCCGTGGACGAGCTGGCCGCGCACGCCGCCGCCAAGGCCCTCGCCGCCGCCGGCCTGACCCCGGACGACATCGACCTGGTCCTCGTCGCCACCTCCACCGCCATCGACCGCTCCCCGAACACCGCCGCCCGCGTCGCGGCCCGGCTCGGCATCCCCGGGCCCGCCGCACTGGACGTCAACGTGGTCTGCGCCGGCTTCACCCACGCGCTCGCCACCGCCGACCACACCCTGCGGGCCGGCGCCGCCACCCGCGCCCTGGTCATCGGCGCCGACAAGATGTCCGACGTCACCGACTGGACCGACCGCAGCACCTGCGTCCTGGTCGGCGACGGGGCCGGCGCCGCCGTCCTGACCGCCTGCCCGCCGGACACGGAACCCGGCATCGGGCCCGTGCTGTGGGGCTCGGTGCCCGAGATGGGGCACGCCGTGCGGATCGAGGGCACCCCGCCCCGGTTCGCGCAGGAGGGCCAGAGCGTCTACCGCTGGGCCACCACCCGGCTGCCGGCCATCGCCCGCCAGGCCTGCGAGAAGGCCGGGGTCGCCCCCGAGGACCTCGCCGGGGTCGTCCTGCACCAGGCCAACCTGCGGATCATCGAGCCACTGGCCGAGAAGCTCGGCGCCGTGAACGCCGTGGTCGCCCGCGATGTCACCGAGTCCGGCAACACCTCGGCCGCCAGCATCCCCCTCGCCTTCTCCAAGCTGCTCGAACGGGGGGCCCTGCGCAGCGGCGACCCGGTCCTGCTGTTCGGGTTCGGCGGCAACCTGTCGTACGCCGGGCAGGTCGTGCGCTGCCCCTGAGGACGTCCGGCGAACGGACCGCGCGCGGCTGCGTCTTCCGTCGTCGCGCCCCGCGTCCGTCCTGGCGCCTCCCAGACCGGGATCCCGTGCGCCGTAGCGGAGATCCTGTGCACTGTAGCTGGGATCCTGTGCACCGTAGACTGTAGACGAAAGACAATCGATACTGAGCGTCCATCGTCCACGCGTTCAGACCCGCCCAGGAGGACCGCGATGTTGTCGACCGGACTGCCGCAAGGGGCGGTACCCAGGCTGGAGAGGCCCGGCCCGCTGCGCGAGCGCGTGTACGAGGCGCTGCTGGAGCTGATCACCACCCGCGCCCTGCGGCCCGGCCAGCACCTGGTGGAGAGCGAACTCGCCGGGCACCTCGGTGTCTCCCGGCAGCCCGTGCGCGAGGCGCTGCAGCGGCTGAACACCGAGGGATGGGTCGATCTGCGGCCCGCCCAGGGCGCGTTCGTGCACGAGCCGACCGAGGAGGAGGCCGACCAGCTGCTCACGGTCCGCACCCTGCTGGAGGCGGAGGCGGCCCGGCTGGCCGCCGCGCACGCGGACAGCGCCGGCATCGCCGTCCTCGAAGAACTGTGCGCCGAGGGCGAGCAGGCCGTGACGGCCGAGGACGTGGACCGCGCGGTCGCCCTCAACGCGGCCTTCCACGGCAAGGTGATGGAACTGGCCGGCAACACCGTCCTCGCCGGGCTCGCCGCCCAGGTGGACCGGCGGGTCCGCTGGTACTACACCCCGGTGGCCCGGCAGCGCGGCGGCCAGTCGTGGACCGAGCACCGGGAACTGATCGCCGCCATCGCCGCCCGGGACGAGCAGCGCGCCACCCGGCTGATGCGCGAACACACCGAGCACACCCGGCGGTCGTACCACGAGCGCGAGAGCGCCTGAGCAACGCGCACCGGGCGTTCCCCCCGTCCGGCCGGGAACGGGGGGAACGCCCGGGGCATGACGGCTCGTCGGACCGGCCGGCCGTCAGGCGGCCGGACGCGGCCTCGGCGCCGGTACCCGGTCCGTGCCGCCCCGGCCCGGCTGCCGCAGCAGCAGGGCGAGCCCCGCCGCCACCATCGAGACACCACCGGCCAGCGCGTAGGCGCCGTCGTACCCCCAGGCGCCGACCACCATCGAGCCGAGGCCGCCGCCGAACAGGCCGCTGATCAGTTTGCCGCTGTACACCAGGCCGTAGTTGGTGGCGTTGTAGTTCTCGCCGAAGTAGTCCGGGGTCAGCGCCGCGAACAGCGGATAGAACGCGCCGCCGCCGAAGCCGGAGAGGAAGGCGAAGAACAGGAACAGCCACTGGTTCTTCGCCTCGCCGGCCCAGATGACGCCGAACTGCGCGAGCCCGAGCACCACGATGACGAACACCAGCGTCGTCCTGCGGCCCCACAGGTCCGACAGCCAGCCCACCACCGCGCGCCCGATGCCGTTGATGACGGCCATGACACCCATCGAGGACGCGGCGACCAGGGGACCGAAGCCGACCTCCTTGGCGTAGTCGACCTGGAAGGAGATCCCGAAGATGGACACCCCCGCGGTCATCACGATCATGACCCACATCAGCGGCAGCATCCCGGTCCGCACCGCCTCCCCGGGCGTGAACTGGCGCACCGCGGGCGGGTTCTTCACCAGGCTTCTGGCACTGGCACTGGCACTGGCACCGGCACCGGCACCGGCACCGTTCCCGGGACGGGCCAGTGGGTCCACATCGGCCGGCCACCAGTTCTTCGGCGGGTCCCGGAAGAAGAACGCGCAGACCGCGACCACGACCAGCACGTACCCGCCGATCAGGTCCAGCACCTGCTCGAAGTTCCCGGTGTCGAAGGCGTAGTTGAAGATGAAGATGAACGGCAGCGACCCGTAGGCGAATCCCCCGTTGACGAAGCCGGTCTTGGCCCCGCGCCGCTCCGGGAACCACTTGCCGACCATGTTGATGCACGTGGCGTAGATCAGCCCGGAACCGACCCCGCCCACGACCCCGAAGCCGACGATCGCCGGCACGACGTCACGCAGGTGGGCCAGGGCCAGGAAGCCGAGCAGGCACATCACGGCGCCCATGTACATCGCCCGGCGCGCCGTGAGCAGGCCCCGCTCGCGCAGCCAGCCCGCCGGGAACGCGATGCCCGCCTGGAAGAAGATCCAGACGCTCAGGATCCAGAACGTGTCGCTCTGGGTCCAGCCGTGGGCCGCGGACAAGGTGTCCTCCGCGGAGCCGTAGGCGTACTCCGAGACGCTGATGGCCATCATGGAGAGCCAGGGGAGGTACACCATGAGCTTGCGGGAGTGACCGAGGATGTCCCGGTCCGTCTCGCCGACGCGGTAGACCCGGCCGCGGGCGTCGGTCACCTCGCGGTAGGTGTTGTGGTGCGACCGGTCCGGCTCGGCCGGGACTCTCCGTGTCTTCATGTGATCTGACGTCATGTCAGGCCAGCTCCTCGCCGGTGGGGGGAACGGATGGAGGACGGACGGTGCGCCGGACGCGGGGTGGGGCCCGGCGCCGTGCGGAGGAGGAAGGCGGGTACGCCGTACTCGTGGTGCCGAGGCACCGGGGGCGGGCTGAACCCGTGGTGCCGAGGCGCCGGGCGGGGTCCCGGCCCGTGGTCCACCGGGCCGGGACCCCGCCGGGTCACCTCATGAACCGCCCCGCAGCAGGCCGGCCGCCCGCGCCCACCGGTACTTGGCACCGAGCACGGCCACCGGCGTCTCGGTCGTGTACGGATACGCCACGACCCCCCGCTCGAACAGGTACCGGCAGGCCTCCTCGACCTCCACGTCCCCGGCGAGGGAGGCCACCACCGGCTTCTCGACACCGCGCTCGCGGAACTCGGCCACCACGCGCGCGGTCAGCTCCGCGAACACCATCGGCGGGGTGACGACGGTGTGCCAGTAGCCCAGGACCAGGGCGTGCACGCGCGGGTCCGCGAGGCCCAGCCGGATCGTCGCCTCGTACGTCGACGGCGGCTCGCCCCCGGTGATGTCGACCGGGTTGCCGGCCGAGCCGAACGGCGGGATGAACCGGCGGAACGCCTCGTCCAGATCGGGCGGGATCTCCATCAGCGACAGCCCGTTGTCCGTCACCGCGTCCGACAACAGCACCCCGCTGCCGCCCGCGCCGGTGACGATGACGACGTTGTCCCCCTTCGGGGTGGGCAGCACCGGCAACGCGCGCGCGTACTCCAGCAGGTCGTTCAGACCCGGCGCCCGGATCACCCCGGCCTGCCGGAGGATGTCGTCGTACACCGCGTCGTCGCCCGCGAGCGCCCCGGTGTGCGAGCCGGCCGCCTTCGCGCCCGCCGCCGTACGGCCCGCCTTCAGCACCACCACCGGCTTCCTCGGCACGACCTCACGGGCCGCCGCCACGAACGCCCGCCCGTCCTTGAGGTCTTCCAGGTGCATGGCGACACACTCGGTGCGCGGATCCTCGCCGAACCAGGTGAGCAGGTCGTCCTCGTCCAGGTCGGCCTTGTTGCCGAGGCCGACGATCGCCGACACCCCCGTCCTCGTGGTGCGCGCGAAACCGAGGACGGCCATGCCGATGCCACCGGACTGCGAGGTCAGCGCCACCGGACCCTTGACGTCGTACGGCGTGCAGAACGTGGCGCACAGGTCCTGCCAGGTGGAGTAGTAGCCGTAGATGTTCGGACCGAGCAGGCGCACGCCGTACCGCTCGGCGATCTCCACCAGTTCCGCCTGGAGCGCGTGCTCGCCGGTCTCCGCGAACCCGGACGGGATGAGCACGGCGTTGGGGACGCCCTTGCGTCCCGCCTCCTCCAGCGCCGCCGCCACCAACCGGGCCGGGATGGCGAAGACGGCCACGTCCACCTCGCCGGGCACCTCGGCGACGCTCCGGTACGCCTTGCGGCCCAGGATGTCGTCGGCCCTCGGGTTCACCGGGTGGATGTCACCGGCGAAGCCGCCGTCGATCAGGTTGCGCAGCACCGAATTGCCGATCTTTCCCGGCTCGTTGGAGGCACCGATCACGGCGACCGCCCGCGGCCGCATCAGCCGGCGCATCGAGGTGAGGATCTCCTCGCGGCTGTACGTCCGCCGGGGTGCGGGCGGCCGCTCGGCGAGGATGATCCGGATGTCGGCGGCGACCGCGCCCCGGGGCGTGGCGATCACCGGGTTGAGGTCCACCTCCGCGATCCCGGGGAAATCCGCGACCAGTTCGGACACCCGCCGGATCTGCTCGGCCACCGCCCGCCGGTCCACCCCGGCGCGCCCCCGGACCCCGCGCAGGATCTCCGCGGCCCGGATGGAGTCCAGCATCGACAGCGCCTCGTCGGCACCGACCGGCGCGAGGCGGAACGTCACGTCCTTCAGCACCTCCACCAGCACCCCGCCCAGCCCGAACGCCACCACCTTCCCGAACGCGGGATCGGTGACCGCGCCGACGATGACCTCCTGGCCGGCCGGCAGCAACTCCTGTACCAGCACGCCCTCGATCCGGGCCCCGGCGTCGTGGGCGCGCGCGTTGCCGACGATCTCGTGGAACGCGGCCCGCACCCGCTCCGCGCCCTCCACCCCCACGACCACCCCGCCGGCCTCGGTCTTGTGCAGGATGTCCGGTGAGACGATCTTCAGCACCACCGGCCCGCCCAGCCGCGCCGCCGCGGCCACCGCCTCGTCCACGTCCCCGGCCAGTTCCTCGCCCGGTACGGCGATCCCGTACGCCTCGGCGACCACCCTGCCCTCGGGCGCGGTCAGCGCGGTACGGCCCTGGGCCCGCACCGACTCCAGCACCGCCCGCACCCGTTCCACCCGGTCCGCGTCCATCGCCTCAGATCACCCCGTCCGACTTCAGCAGGGGCAACTCGTCCACGGCGAGTCCCAGTTCACCGGCGTAGACCTCCTCGTTGTGCTCGCCGAGCAGCGGTGAGGCGGTCACCTCCACGGGGGAGTCGGAGAGCCTGATCGGGCTGCCGACGGTGACGAACTCGCCGCGCTCGGGATGCGGGACGCGGACCACCATGCCCTCGGCGGCCAGCGAGGCGTCCTCGATGATCTCCTTGGTGGACAGGATCGGGCCGCACGGGATGTCGTGCGCGGTCAGCCGTTCCAGCACCTCCCACTTGGGCAGCGTGGCCGACCACTCCTCGATCAGCTGGAACATCTTGTTCAGCTTCGGCAGCCGGGCCTCCGGTGTGGCCCATTCGGGGTCGTCGGCGAGTTCGGGCCGGCCGATGAGCTCGGTGACCGGCCGCCAGCCGACGGGCTGGACGATGACGTACACGTAGTCGTTCGGGCCGCCCGGCGCGCACCTGACCGCCCAGCCCGGCTGACCGCCGCCGGACGCGTTGCCCGAGCGGGGGACCTCCTCGCCGAAGTCCTCGTTGGGGTATTCGGGCAGCGGCCCGTGGGCCAGGCGCTGCTGGTCGCGCAGCTTCACCCGGCACAGGTTGAGCACGGCGTGCTGCATGGCCACGTCGACCCGCTGCCCGCGCCCGGTCCGCTCCCGCTGGAACAGGGCCGCGAGGATCCCCGCCACGGCGTGCACCCCCGTCCCCGAGTCCCCGATCTGGGCCCCCGTCGCCAGCGGCGGCCCGCCCTCGAAGCCGGTGGTCGCCATCGCCCCGCCCATGGCCTGCGCCACCACCTCGTACGCCTTGAACCGGGTGTACGGGCCGTCCCCGAACCCCTTGATGGACGCGTACACGATCCGTGGGTTGATCTCCTGGACGCGTTCCCAGCCGAAGCCCATCCGGTCGACCGCGCCGGGCCCGAAGTTCTCGACCATGACGTCCGAGCGGCGGATCAGCTCGGTGAGGATCTCCTTGCCGCGCTCGGTCTTGGTGTTCAGCGTGATGCTGCGCTTGTTGCAGTTGAGCATCGTGAAGTACAGGGAGTCGACGTCCGGCAGGTCCCGCAGCTGCCTGCGGGTGATGTCGCCGGCCGGCGCCTCCAGCTTGACGACGTCCGCGCCGAGCCAGGCGAGCAGCTGGGTGGCGGACGGCCCGGACTGGACGTGGGTCATGTCGAGGACCCGTATGCCCTCAAGTGCCCTGGCGGTCATGGGCGTTCACCTCACTTGTACATGGTCTGGTTCATGGTTCCGGGGGCGTACGCGTCCGGGTCGACCCAGACGTTGATCAGTGACGGCTTCCCGGACTCGCGGGCCCGGCGCAGGGCGGGGGCGATGTCGGCGGGGTCGCGGACCTCCTCGCCGTAACCGCCCAGGATCTGCGCGAACTTGTCGTACGGCACGTCACCGAGGGTGTTGCCGACCCGCTCGCGGTCCTTGCCGTACTTGGCGGCCTGGCCGTAACGGATCTGGTTCATGGAGGAGTTGTTGCCGACGATGCCGACGAAGGGGAGGTCGTAGCGGACGAGGGTCTCGAAGTCCCAGCCGGTCAGCGAGAAGGCGCCGTCGCCGAAGAGGGCGACCACCTCCTTGTCCGGGCGGGCCTGCTTGGCGGCGAGCACGAAGGGGATGCCGACGCCGAGGGTGCCGAGCGGGCCCGGGTCCATCCAGTGGCCGGGCGACTTGGGCTGGACGACCTGCCCGGAGAAGGTGACGATGTCGCCGCCGTCGCCGATGTACACCGAGTCCTCGGTGAGGAAGTCGTTGATCTCGCTGACCAGCCGGTACGGATGGATGGGCGAGGCGTCCGACCTGAGCTGCGGCAGCCGCTTCCCTACGGCCGTCTGTTCGGCCGCGCGCAGCTCGTCCAGCCACTCCTTGCGCCGCACGGCCCCGCCGTCGATCCGTCCGGAGGCGGCCTGGGTGACGGCCCTCAGGACCAGTCCGGCGTCGCCGACGATGCCGAGGTCGACATCGCGGTTCTTGCCCACCGTCCGGTAGTCGAGGTCGATCTGCACGACGGTCGCGTCGGGGGAGAGGCGCCTGCCGTAGCCCATACGGAAGTCGAACGGGGTGCCGACGATCACGATGACGTCGGCGTGGGAGAAGGCGTACCGCCGGGACAGCTGGAAGTGGTGCGGGTCCCCGGGCGGGAGGGTGCCCCGGCCGGCGCCGTTCATGTACGCCGGGATGTTCAGGGTGCGCACCAGCTCGACGGCGGCCTCGGTGCCGCGGGTCGTCCACACCTGGCCGCCCAGCAGGATCGCGGGTTTGCGGGCGCGCACCAGCAGGTCGGCGAGCCGTTCGACCGCCTCCGGATCACCGGCCGAGCGGGTCGAGGCCCGGTAGGCGCCGGGCCGCGGCACCCGGGCCCGCTCGCGCGGCACCTTCGCGTCGAGGACGTCCCGGGGGATCTCCAGGAAGGAGGGGCCGGGGGCGCCGTGGTAGCACTCGCGGAAGGCCATCGACACCATGTCCGCGGCGCGGGCGGTGTCCGGCACGGTCGCCGCGAACTTGGTGATCGGCGTCATCATGTCGACGTGCGGCAGGTCCTGCAGCGACCCCATCTTGTGCTGGCCGAGGGCGCCCTGGCCGCCGATGAGCAGCATCGGGGACTCCGCGCGGAAGGCGTTGGCGACCCCGGTGACGGCGTCGGTCGTACCGGGGCCGGCGGTGACCACCGCGCAGCCCGGTTTGCCGGTGATCCGGGCGTAGCCGTCGGCGGCGTGCGCGGCGACCTGCTCGTGCCGTACGTCGACGACCTCGATCCCCTCGTCCACGCAACCGTCGTAGATGTCGATGATGTGGCCGCCGCAGAGGGTGTAGACCCGGTCGACACCCTCTGCCTTCAGCGCCTTGGCGACGAGGTGGCCGCCGGAGACGAGGTCCTGGGCGGGGTGGGGGTCCTGGTTGCCGTCGGAAGTGTCGGGCATGACGAGGTCCCTTCGTAGGTGCGCATACCGTACATTGCATACAGTCGACGAATACTGTATGGACTCGTTATCCCGCATCCGGTGGGCGGTGTCCAGAGGGGCAGGTGCACTTCCGGCCACCGCGACTCGGCGGAATCCGGCCCGTAGCGCACCGTGAGGGGTCCGTCGCGGTCGGCGTACGTCCGGAGTGCCGCGCAGGTGGGAGCACCCCGCGCCGCGGCTCGGCGGCGGATACGCAGGTGAAACGCACTCCGAAACCTTGGTATTGTTGTCCATGTCGCCGCGGGGAACACACCCCGCAAGGCGGCAGACACCTGGTCCGGGTGGCGGAATGGCAGACGCGCTAGCTTGAGGTGCTAGTGCCCTTTATCGGGCGTGGGGGTTCAAGTCCCCCCTCGGACACCAGCAGAGACCCCAGTTGATCTGGGGTTTTTCTGTTTCTCCGGCTGTGGCGTGACCAACCACGTGACCAACAGCCGAGCGAACTTCCTGGTCAGACCAGGGATGACAGGCCGATTCGGGCAGCGCTGGAAGCAGCCAGCTTCTTCGCCCCTTCGGCGCGACGCCTGCCGTAGCGCGCCATGGTGTAGCCCGGCGAGTGGTGCCGGGCGTTGGCGGAGACCTCTACCGGGTTCTCGTGGTTGTCGAGGCCGTTCGTGATCTTCGATGCCCGCCAGTCGTGCAGCCGGAAGTTCTCCGGTAGGTGCGGACGGTTGCGTGCCGTGCGCCAGCGGGCCGACACCTTCTCGGGGTCCTGGGGTCCGCCTGCCTCGCCCCGGTACAGCTTGAAGCCGTCGCGGGCGAAGACGAGGTCATGGTCCACCCAGAGATCCCCGAGGCGTTCCCGCTCCGCGTCCTGGCATTCCTTCTGCCACTTGAGGACGTTCATCAGGGCTTGGTCTACGTAGATGATCGCGTTGTCGTCTCCGTCCTTGGTGAGCTTGCGCAGCCGGTAGGTGTTGCCTTCCTCGACCACGATCCAGGCCAGTTCGATGGCGCACTCATCCCAGTGGATGAGCGACCACTTCCACCCCAGCACTTCGCTGCGTCGACATGAGGTGGCCGCGTACGAGGTCCCAGCGGGGCGTCCCGAAGGCAGTGGTGAGTCAGCCCGCCGTCACGGGCCCGGTTGCCGCACGGCTTCCAGATGTCCGCCAGGAACCGCCCCGTCTCGTGATCGTTGAGCGTGGGGAAGTCCGGCTGTGCCGCTTTGATCTGCCGTTCCGTGGGCGGGTTGGCAGTATGGGCGGGGTTGACCGCGAGGAGCTTCCTCGGTCCGGTCACCGAGTCCAGCGCGGCCGAGAAGATGTTGTGGATGCGGCGGACGCTCTTGGGGCCGAGCGGCTTGTTCCCGTTCGCCTCGATGGGCGTGCTCTCCAAGAGCCGCTACAACTCGTCCGGTCGCGCGTCCGTCACCTCCACCACCTTCACCTTGCCGATGTGCGGCTTGATGTGCAGCCGGATCTTCGGCTCGTCCCCCTCCTTCGTGGTGTCCTCGCCCCGGTGCTTGGCGAGCCACCCGTCCATGAGCTGGGCCATGGTCATGTCTGAGCGGGGCGTGAGGGTGCCTGCCACGTGGTCGCTGTGTCACTTACGGAGTGCCCGTTCCGCCTCGGTCTTGTTCCTGCACTCGCGCCCTATCCAGTAGCGCTCCCTCTCCCGTCACCGGGTTGAAGTGCAGGGGCGTACGCACGCCCCAGGTGTCCGGTCGGCCCGTGCGCGGGATCTCCACCGGGGTCCTACCGAGCCGGTTGCCGCGCTTTGCCACCCGCCTAGTTCCCCCTCGTTCTGTCCCAGCCGCTACGGCTGTGGCGCTTCCTCACCCTTGATCCCCTTCAGTCTCCACGGCCCCACGTGCGATGCGCGTCAACGGGGCGGAGCTCTCCGCTTCCTTCGCCGCTGCGGCGATGTCCACCTTGCGGAGGACCGTGGTCGTGATGCCCCGTGCAACTTCCTGGGAGTCAGCACCATCACGGGGCTCAATGTGGATGGATCGCGGACCGCCCCCGACAGCGTCGGGCGGCCACAGCATCGCAACCCGCCACGGCCCGATGTCCTGCACCATCTCCGTGAAGTGCTCTCCGGGGAGGTACTTCCCCTCTTCGGGAAGCTCTGATTTCTCAGTCACGGTCGCCAACCTACTGAACACAACGAACCAGACAAGTCCGGATGTGACACATCCGGGTTTGACGGAAGCAGGCTGATAACTCGGGATGGGCAGCCCCAGGGGAACCAATCCCTCCACTGACCGAAAAGCCGTCCTTTGCAGAACACCCGTCTGATGAGCGTTACCGACCTGGCCGAGTACCTGGGCGTGACGCCCGCGTGGGTCTACAACAACCACCGAGCACTCAACATCCCCGCCTGCAAGAAGACGTTGGAAGGTGCGGCCCGTAAGGGCAACCACGGTGGGCGCCCCTCCGTCGTGGACGACGACGAGCTAGCCGTAGCCCGTGCCAGGCACGCCAAGGGAGAGAGCGTCACCGCCAGCGCCAAGGCCCTGGGGATCTCCCGGGCCACCTTGACCGGCGCATCGGAGAGAGCGCCTGAGATGGGCGCACAGGGACGCAGTCAGGCGCTCACCTCCGAGCGCACCGGGACGGGCGGGCGCACTCCGGTGAGCGCCTCCGCGCGGGCGACAAGGTGGGGCGCAAGGTCGGGGTACCAGCCACGGGCTACGGCTTGCAGCATCTCGGCCAGGGCCGCGAGTTCTCCGATTCGGCCGGCAGGGGTGTCGAGGAAGGCCGCGAACTCCAGCCGGATGCGGTCCGCCACCTCGGGCACCAGCAGGCTGTTCGCGTGGAGGAGTCCGGCGTCATAGCCCAAGGGCACCAGGCCCCAGCGCTCCCAGTCCAGCAGGCACAGGGGCGCGGCCGTGAGGTTTCCCCAGTGCAGGTCACCGTGCCCGGTCACCCGCTCCACCTTTGCGGGCGCCGGGACGCCGAGGAACTGGGGGAAGGCCCGTTCGATCCAGCCGTCCCGGACGGTGACCTTCACCCCCTCCGCTTCAGCGAGCAAGGCAAGGGCTCGGCGAAGGTCCGCCCACCACTCGTCAGGCAAGCCGGGGTCGTGGTCGATGTCGGCTCGGTCCGGGGACACGATGGGTTGCGTGACGCAGTCGAGGACTTCGGCCTCGAAAGCCCACTCGCCGTCAGTCCAGTCGTGCACCTCGTACAGGCGCGGGCGCGGGACAGCGTCGGGCACGAGCAGGGAGGCCCCCACGATGCCTTCCCCCTGCTTCCTGCCCGTGTTGCGCTTCGCCATCCGGCTGACCCGTAGCCACCGGTCCCCCGCTTGGCGTCCGAGGGTGACGCCGAGGAAGCCCCATGCCATCGGCCCCGTGCAGGTGAGGCCCAGTGCCTTGGCCGCCCGGTCGTGGGCGGCTTCCATCAGGGTCTGCACGTCCTTATTCAGCGGCGAGTTCATCGGTCACCCTCCTCAGTTCCTGGGCTGTCAGCGGGGCAGCCAGAGCCATCGCCGCATCGTCCCAGTGGTCGCGGGTGCTCGCGGAAGTGAGGACGACATCGAGGCCAGGACACGAGCCAGCAGCCAGCAGGGCAGCGGCTGCGGCCGACAGGCCGGGGCGGATGAGGTTCACCAGTCCAGGTGTCATGGCGTCCAGGAGTGTGCCGCCGTGCAGGGGAGCGGAGCCGAACGTGATCAGCCCCGCGTCCTTCGCCTGCACGAGCGGCCCGCCGCCGTTGAGTGCTTGCGTGATGGGCTCGTCCATGATCAGGCTGACGGGCATCTGCAAGGCCGTGAAGTGATGGCTGGCGGAACCCGCCGCCTTCCGCGCCAGCGCGAGAAGCTCGGGCACGCTGAACGCTCCCGAGCGCAGACCCGTCCAGGTGGCGACGCCGTACCCGCCGATCCTGCCCGCACGGGCGAACCCTTCCAACGCCGTGAAGGCTTCCCGAACACGCCAGTGCAGAGCAGCACGGTCAAGGCCGTGCCCGTGGTGCTCCGGGTTGTGTACGAACACCAGGTCCACACGCCCGAGCGCGGCCAACGAACGCTCCGTCTGCCATCGGACGAAGCCCTGTTCAAGGCTGTGCCTGCCGGCCGTCTCATACCGGGTGAGCACGCCTTCGTCCAGGGCGGTGCGGCCTTGCTCCGCCGTGAAGAACCCCGCCTTCGTAGCTACCCGCACGGTCGGGTACTCCCCGAGAACCGGGCGCAACTCCTCATGCGCCCGACCATGGGCGTAGTTGGGTGCCGTGTCCACCCACGGGCTACCGGCAGCCAGGGCGGTGCGTGCCGCCTGACCGACGGCACGCACGCGGTATGTCCCTAGGGAGAGCGCGGCGGTCACAGCGCGGTCCCCACGACTGCGACGGCATGGCCGTCGATGAGGGCGGAGACCAGTTCGGCCACGTCCTTGACCTCCAGTCCGGCGGAGTCGGCAAGCTCCCCGAGCGTGGTCGGCTGGTTGGTCAGCAGCGTGCCCAGCGCGGGCGCTGCGGACTCGGCGAAGTCCCACGCGGTACCGGCCGCCGAGAACGTGACTGTGCCCTCTGCTCGGTTCGGGGTCAGGCGACCCCTCGAAGCGGTGAGCTTTACCGTGATCTCCCTCCGTGCGGGGAGCCCGTCCACGTACGGCAGCGAGGGAATCGCGTGGCCCAGGTCGGTCGTGTCGATCGACTCCGCCCACCGCTCCACAAGGCGGGAGTCCGCCATCATGTCGGCCACCTCACCACGCACGGCTTCGATGAAGTCCGACTGTTCCGCCAGCGAGCCGAACCGTGGAATGTCCTTGCGAAACGCAGGGGACGCCCGAAGCTGATCGACGACCCACAGCATGAGGTCAGCGCCGGTATGCGTGACCATGCCGAAAGTCAGGTGGAGGGATTCCGTCCCCTGATCAGCGGTGACCGCGTGCCACCAGCCGCGCGGCAGGTAGAGCACGTCACCCGGGGACAGAACGAGGTCGGCCACCGGGTCGCCCTCCGGCTCCTCCGGCGACTCCACGTCCCGGAAGGTGGGCGCTTCACGGGTCATGCCCCACAGGCGCCACCGCTTCGAGCCGTGCAGCTGGACCACCACCACATCGTGGTCGTCCCAGTGTCGGCCGAAGCCCTCCCGCTCGGTCCACGAGGCGTACACGTTGACCTGCACGGAGGTGCCGAGGAAGCGTTGCAGCCCTTCGGCAGCCGCTCCCACGGCGGGGTGGATCTTCTCCACCGCGTCGAGGACCAGCGACGCCCCGTCCCTGAGCTGGGCGTGGAAGTCGGACGGCTGGATGCGGGACCACGTGACCGACCGGCGGTTTGTGGTCGGGATCGCATAGCGGTGGATCGGGACCATCTCACCGTCGACCGACAGGCGCAGCCGGGGCGGCTCCAGCCGTTGCGTGGCGATGATCCGATTCAGGTCGTTCCAGGAGAACAGCCCCGCCGTGTCGGCGGCTCCGGGGAAGTACGCGTAGGAGCGGTGGTACGTCCGGGCGAGGAACTTGTCCCCGCCCAGACGCCCCGCCCACGAGGCTGCATCAACCAACGTGGGCGCTCCCGTCAGTCGTTGCCGTCGGAACGACCACCGCTGACGTCCGACTCCTGCTCGGCGCGGGTGCGCGCGGCCACGATCTTCCGCTTCGCGACGAGCAGGCCACCCCCCTCGGGGGCCACCGAACCGGTGTTCTCTTCCACCATCGGACTACCTCTCTCTTCTCGGGAACTCCCGCCAGGGGTCGGGCGGGAAGACAGGGAGGGCAGCAGCCAGTGAGGCCGCTACCGCATCGCTAGGGCTCCGGCAAGAAACAGGGCCACGCTGCCGAGGATCACGGCCAGGTAGAGCGGACCCGCGTACCGGCCGAAGCGACGCAGCACCCACAGGCGCAGGCCGCGCATTACTCCGGCTCAGGCTCCACCGCCACGGGGCGGAGAGCGCTGGCAGACAACGAGCCACTGCCCGTGCACCGGGTGCACCCGCACGGCGGGTACTTGGTCGGTGAACCCAGGATCACCGCATTGCGCGGCTCCACCTGAACCTCACGCACCAAGCCATACGTCCGGCCGCCGTCGTGCGACACCCGCAGAGTCATACGCGCGGTCATGACCGCACCTCACCATCAGGGCCGAACGTCTGCCGGTAGTCCAGCAACCGGCCCACGCCGACGCGGTCTCGCTTCTCGTTTCGCTCGGTCGCTGTCATGGGGGAAATCATTGGCCCAGAAAGCGGGGGCTGTGTAGTTCTTTCCCGTCATGGACTAAAGATCATGAGCGGAAGGCGGCAGCCCACTCCGTCAACAAGGCTCGCGCTTCGGCCCCGAACAGCGCGTACCCCTCCAGCGTGGAGAAAAGTTCCAAATGTATTTCGATGTCGCGTGGATCTCTCAGGATCACGATACCGGTGGTGTTCTCCACAGTGGCCAGGGTGTTGTCGTAGACAGTGAAGGTGTCCATCGGAGCCATTGGCTTATATCCCGCGATTGGGATAACACCGAGCTTCACGTTCGACAAGTGCGTCAGTGAGGCCAGCCGGTCAATCTGAATCGCCATCGTGGCGGGGGGCAGGAGTGGCCACCTCACGGCCTGTTCGGTGAGGATGAAGGTGAACTGCTTCTTCGTGTCGTAAAGAATCTCCTGCCGTTCCAGCTTCCGCGCGATCGTCTTAGTGACATCAGCCGGGGAATGGGCGAGGCTGGCCCGGATGTACTCAGGGGTGGAGAGCAGTCCCGTAATCATCGAGAGCAGGAAGAAACGGAACTCGGTGGAGGAGGATTCGAGCGCAGCAAGTTCGGTCTGCTTCTTTTCCAGTCCTCTGCGGCGCAGCGAGCGCAGGTCTTGCCACTCGGTATTGGCCAGCCTCGCGAGGGCAATGACTTCCTCGATGACCTCAGGCGGAGCAACGACAGCCCGGAGGATTCTCTCTAGGTCGAGCAGGCTCGGTTGTGCCTTCCCGTTCTCGATCCGACTGATCTTCGATTGGGACATGTTGCAACGCCGAGCGAGCCGGTCCCCAGTGAGGCCGGCTCGCTTGCGTAGTTCTTTCAGCAGGGCGGCCAGTTCTTGCTTCGGCTGCCCCAACTGTTCAGGATCGAACGTCACCCGCTCACGTACTCCAGGAATGGAACCGACTCGGCAACGGCAATCCGCTTCCACTGCCGATACGGCTCAGGTTCACCCTCGTACAGTTCTCGGTTTATCTGCGTCCCGTCCGCCCGGTAGTTCATCAGGACCACCTTGGAATCATCGAACATCCAGAAGTCCTGATCCGGAAGCCCCGGGTTCTCTCGGTCGGTGAGGTCGAGAATACGGATATCCTCGCCCGCCTTCACGTGGTGCCGGTAGTAATACTCGAACTCGAACCGGAGGTAGTCCGAGAGCGGGCAAGTCACGACATGCACCCTGCCGACGTTCTTTCCTTCCGAAGCCCATTGTCGAACCTCGTCCATCCAGGCCGACGTGTAATCGTCCGGGGATTTCTCCCCGGCGAGGAAGCGTTTCAACTTCTCCGCTTCCTGGGGCATGGTGTAGACGGGAAGCGTTTCCAGCCGCCACGCCTCACGCTTCATGGAATCAAAGCAGTTATTCCACGCGTCACCATCCAAGTGCACGGAATGCCTCCCTGAGAACCGCCTCCGGAATTTCCACGAGCCCTTCCCCTGCGGGCGGGGTGAAGGCTTCGGACACGTCGCCCTGCACGACGAACGACCCCGTGGCCGTGCGGTACACGTTCGGGCAGTCCTTCTCTCCGCACTCGCCGTTGCCATTGCCTGTGAGCCGGGTGAGTGTCGAACGTTCGGACATGCCAAACCCCCTTGCTCTGGCCCTGTTTGAGCCGCCTGTCCACCGACAGTAGAGGGGGTGGCGCTACGCGTCTATGCGTGAACGCGACTATGCGTGTCCTTGCATAAACAGGTTCCCGACCACCCCAGTCAACCCCCGGTACGTGGTCACGTACGCGCCCGTGCAGACTAGGCCTAGCCACGTGGCGCCGTCCGGGAAGCCTGACCAGGGACGGACGCGTGGAGAGTTCAGGCCCCCCTCGGACACCAGCGAAGACCCCAGTTATCTGGGGTCTTTCTGTTTCTCGCGGTGTGACGTGGCCGACCATGTGACCTGAGTCAGTTCCTGAGGAAGCTCTCGATCAAGTCCCGGAAGTGTTCCGGCGTGTCCAGCCAAGGATGGTGCCCGGCTCCCGGAACGGTTTCGAGCCGGCCGCGCCGACAGAGCGACGCGGTCAGCATGGCCGGCCGGTGCCGGCGGCGCAGTCCTCGGCAAAGGGGCCCTTCGCCGCCCGCTTCATCGGCCTCGTCGGCCTCTCGCCCGATGCGGCCGGTGGGCGTGACCCGTGCGAGACGGCGCACCCCATCGCGAGGCGGCGTAGTGCCGGGCGGTCAGGGCGCCTGCCGAGTGCGCCAACACGTCCACGGGCCCGGCCCCCGGGTGACGACGCAGCGCCTCCAGATCGTGTCCGGAGCCCCCGCCGCGCGGCATCCATCAGGACGAGCGTCCGGTGCCGGTCGAGCCCGCCCGGATTCTTCAGGCTCCGCACGTCCGTTCCCGGTCCGCCGGCCGGACACACCTGCGAACAGTCCCCCCGTCCGTTACTGCGAACCCTCGGCCCACAGGGTGTCGTCGCGGAGGGCCTTGTCCGTGGCGCGGCCTATGACGGCGGTCGCGCCCGCGTCCACCGCTCCTCCGACGACGCCCCCCAGGATCGGGATGCCCTTGGCGAGGGTGATCGCGGCGCGCTTGGTCCCGTACTTGGAGACGAGGTGGAAACCGACCTTCTTGTTGACCGCGCGGAGCACCGCGATCGGTATCTTCTTGAGCATCTGCTCGCCGAACTTCTGACCGACCTTCACCCCGAAGGCCGCCAGGACGTTCTGGGTGCTCATCCCGATCGCGAGCATCATCACGACGGTCCGTACGTGCGGATCACGGATGTCCCGTCCCCGGAGGTGGGCGATGGCGCCGGCCAGCCGCAGGTTGATGGCGACGGACGCGGCCACGTTCGCGGGTATCGTCACGCCCGCGGTGATCAGGCCTCCGAGGCCGGTGATGAACCCCTGGGTCCCGGCCGCGGCCACCGACTCCTTGATGAGGCGGGCGACGACCGCGTCGATGTCGTCCCTCATGTCCTCGGGGGGACGGCGCTCGTCGTCGTCCGGCGCCCGGTAGCCGGCACCCTGCCTGCGCGAAAGGCGGTCCTCGGCCCAGGTCGCCGACCCGCTGACCGGCCCCACGCCGTTCACCATGACCTTCTCCGCGAGGTCGGCGAGCCACTGCCCGGCCTTCTCGACCGCTCCCTCGCCGGAATCCTTCTCGTCAGCCATCACACGCCCCTTCCTTGAGCGCCCTACCGAGGGGCATCCCGAGAGCTGAACCGAGTGCACCTTCCCATATTGATGAAAGCGTCGTCAAACTGTCTCTGGTGGGTAACGCGCGCTCAACTTGGGTGAGATGAGCGCATGGTGGCGGCTGCTCCGCCCCGCAGCCTGCCTCCACCAGGAACGGGCTGGGCTGCCCGGACCACGAGACGTACAGGCCGTCCCGGGCCCGGGTGCAGGCGACGAACAGCAGGCAGCGTTCCGCGGCGAGGTCGGCCTCGTGCTGGAGCCGGTCGACCTCCTGCGGGGTGATGGCCGAAGGGTTCGGCAGCGCACGGTCGTTGACGCATGCGACGGCCGGGCAACGGTACTCGAGCCCCTTGGCGTCCGCTGGCGGGCCGGCGGGACTGTGCCGGTCATCCGCCGTCGAGTTCCCGGCGGAGCATCGCCAGGACCTCCGCGGCCTCGGCGGCCACATCGTGGCGCGGACCGTGGACGAGCACGATGTCCTCGTAGAGGGCCTCCAGGCAGGCCCGCGCCTCCCGCGGGTTGCCCTGACCGAGCAGCAGCATGCCGATGTCGCGGCGCAACTCCACGGCCGCGTCGCTGACATCGCTCTCGACGGCCCGCTCGACTTCCAGGACCGCCCGCAGCTCCGCCAGCGCCTCCGTCGTCTGGCCGAGTTCGCCACGGCAGCGGGCGGCCTGGGCACGGCAGTAACGGGCGGCCTCGTCGGCCGGCCCGTCGATACGGCCGTACGCCTCGGCCAGCGTCTCGAACTCGGGCAGGGCCGCCCGGTGATCGCCCGCCAGTTGCCGGCTGACCGCCCAGTGGCGGCGCAGCCGCAGGACGGCCTTGTTCTCGGCACCCAGGGCCCGCGCCAGCGGCTCGATCATCTCGCCCGCCACCTCGGCGGCCTGCGTGTAGCGCTCCTCCTCCATGAGGGCGATGTAGTGCTCGTCGACCTCCCGCAACCGGGCCCTGAGCAGCTCCCGTTCGGGCGGCGAGACCACGTGCTCGGCGACCCGGCCGGGAGCCGCCGTGTCCGGGGCGGCACGGGGACGGCCCTCGGCCCGGGCGCGAGGCGCGTAAGGGCGGCGGAAGAGTCCGGTCGGATCGGGCGCACCGGGCGGCCCGGCCTCCCCGAGGGCGGAGGACTCACCGGGCGCGGGCAGGAAGGGCATCAGCCGCTCGTACACCTCCTGCACATCCACCGGCCGGCTCTCCGGGGTCTTGCGGAGGAGATGCAGGACCAGTGCCTCCAGCTCCTCCGGCACGTCGGCCCGCAGCCGTCGCAGCGGGGCCGGCGCGGCGCGGACGTGCTGGTCCATCAGCTCGAAGTCGCTGTGCGCGCTGAACAGCGGCCTGCCGCAGAGGAGTTCGTGGAGCACGCAGCCGAGGGCGTAGAGGTCGGTGTGCGGGGTGACCCGGGTGCCGCGCACCTGCTCGGGCGACATGTACTGGTGTGTGCCGATGGGCCGGCCGGAGGCCGTCAGCCTGGTGGCATCGGTCTGCAGGATCGCCGCGACACCGAAGTCGAGGACCTTCACGGTGCCGTCCCGCGCGACCAGGATGTTGGACGGCTTGAGGTCACGGTGCACCACGGGCACGTCGTGCGCGTACGACAGTACGGTGGCGACCTGCGCCGCGACCGCCACCGCCCAGCTGACCGGGAGGGGCCGCTCCTCGTGCACGTACCGGGTGAGGGGCGTGCCCTCCACCAGCTCCATGACGAGGAACAGGTGCTCGTGCGTGCTGTCGAGGACGGCGTCGTACACCTGCGGCACGCCGGGATGCTGGATGCGGGCGGTGATCCGTGCCTCGCGGCGGAAGCGCCGCTCGAACTCCTCGGCCAGCTGCGGGGTGGCGGCCACGGCCTGCGGCCGGATCCGCTTCACCGCGACGGGCCGGTCCAGCACCGCGTCGTAACCCCGCCACACGTCGCCCATACCGCCGTTGCCGAGCCGCTCCAGCAACTCGTAGCGACCCGCGATCGGTCTGTCCGGCACCTGTCCCCGCCCCGCGTCCTGCACTCGCGCTCGCCCGTTCCGCCGAGCCCCCCTCGGATGCGGCCAGTTTCCCCGGAAACGGATCACTGCGTCCAGCCAGGTCCTACGATGGCGCGGCGGACGGGCCGTATCGCGCCATCGTGGTCCAGACCGCGTCGTGCCTCTCGCTGCCGTACTGCGCACCTCAGAAGTGAATCGTTCCCCGAAGGACCGGCGGGCCAGACGTGCCTCGGGACGGGAGCTGAAGTGCGTTCTGGTTCTTCTGTGTCACTACTACTCGATCACGCACTGAGCAACGGGACGCCGCAGCATGGTTGTGGCACAAACGGTACTCACTCTTGCTCGATCTGCTCATCGTGCAGCGCTCGCGCGAGATCGGAGAGAGTAGCGGTACCGTCCAGCGTCCACCGTGCGGGTCCTTGTACTGCCACAGGGGCCTGCTCCCAGCCGGCGAGCTCGTAAAGGTTCAATACCAGGCGGGTCGGTGAGTAGGCAAGTCCGTCGACCGCCCACACGAGGCACCGAGTCCGATCGTTCACCCATGTAGCTTCGCCGCGCCGAGGATCCTCCGCTAGCCAAGGCGTCAACGCTTCGATCTCGGGCTTGTTCCACAGGCGCAGCCGGAGCGGCGTGCCGTCCTTGATCGCCCCACTGTCCACGAGAGTGGGCACGGCGTTTGGGCGACGTGACTTGCGCTTGCCCTTCTTGGTGGCCTTGTAGATGCTCGGCAGTTCTGGGATTACGCCTTCGCGTTCGGCGTCGCGTAGCACGAGCTCCGCAAGCCGCTTGCACCGCCCGGCATCGGTGAGCGTTCCGCTGAGGAAGGAGGTCGGCCCGTACTCCGCATCGATGTGGTGGATCAACCAGGTCAGGACTCGATTGGTGAGTGCAGGCACCTCTCGCAGTGCCACGTCCCAGTCGTACTCAGGATCATCGATGCGATCCTGATCGAGAAGCTGAAAAACCAGGTGGGTGACGAGCAGGTCACCTCGCTGACTCACGTCGGCGGCGCGCTTCTGAAACTGCTTGCGTTCTTCGTTGAGAGCAGCACCAACGGCGCGATGCACGAGTACTGAGCGCCAGATCTGGAAGGCGCTGGGACGTTCCCCGAAAAGACGAGGGTAGGCACCTTTACTGCCGCGCTCCCAAAGCAGGTTCATGTCCCGCTTCGCCCGCACAGTGAGTTCTGTGCTGCGGTGCGCACAAGCCAGGGCGATGGCGGCATGTGCTACCGAGCAGCCTTCGTCCGGTGCGGGGTCGGGCTCACCGCGCTTGAAGACGTAGGACTTCTGCAGGGACAGCATGAAGTCTTCGCGGATCATCGCCTGTACCTCGTCCAAGGCGATGAAGTCTCGTTGCTCGACGTGGTTTTGGGTGTTGGTTGTCTCTGTGATCCGCTGTGCGAGACCCGGGATCTTCTTGTCGACAACGATCACCTTGACCGTGACCTCGGCATCCTCGACAGTATCGGAGGATGTCTCCATAGCGCGGTGTGCCGCCGTGACGGTCTGTGCGCCGTTGACGACGCTGACCCCTGAAAGGTGCAAATGCACGGGTTCGTCCGGACGGCGGCGCCCCGGCCACTCCTCCTCGAGTTGATCGCACAGGACCGTCACTCCGTTGTTGAACAGCCAGAAGTTCTCCGGCTCGTTCACCAAGGTGCTCAACATGCCTGAGTTGACAGGTGTAGTGCCGAGGGACTGTCGCAAGTTCTGCTCGTACAAACGATTTTCATGAATCTTATACCACTCGGCCACATTGCTGGCAGGAACAGTGCCCTGGTAAGCGGTGAGTGGGGTGTTCCGACGCAGCCAGTTCGTCATGCGCACGGACACCCGTACGGGTTCGGGTGAGAGATCCTCACGAATCTGTCGGAGGATGTGCCCGGCGTGGACTACACGGTACTCGAGAACTGGCCCGAGGCCATTGAACTCGGCACGAGCGTCTTCCAGAACATTGACAGTCTCGTTGCTGAGGGTTCCCGTCCCCATGACGGCAATGACCAGAGTGACCTTCAACCGGGCGTCATGCATTGCCGCGTTGACACGAGCTGCGATCGGCTCCAGGCGGTCATTGAAGCGATCGAAACTTCGTTGCTCGACAAGACGGAGACCGGCGACGAGCTTGTGGGCGGCGTTGGTGTCGAGCTTTCCCTTGCCTTCGTCACTCCACTTGGCCTGAACGAGCCAGACCTCTTGTGTGCTTTCGGTAACTGCCACGCCATCGATGCCTTGGTCATCTTCTCCGTCGATGACGGAGGCGCCGGCGGCCTTGTGGTCGCAGCCGGTCACTTCGCGCACGGCAGCCGCGGTCAACGCGCGGGAGAGGAAGCGCTGCTCGTATCCCTGCTGGTTGTACCCCTTGAGGTCCTCGTCGTAGATCAGCCCTTGGTACTGCTGCAGAAGCGCAGTGCGAATCTGATGGATGCGGATAGGGGCCGTCGCGGCCTTGCGCTCTGCTTCGTTCAAGTCTTCCCCCAGTGTCATGCGCTGTGTCTCCTGACGGAGTTTAGCGTCGATCTTCTCGGGCGATCCGCCGTATCCGCCGGCGGATACGGCGGATCGCCCGAGAAGCAGGTTGAGTGTGGCTGGCTCCGCGGTCTGGGTACCTGCCCGTCACAATCGGACCTCACTTGCTTCGGGCGTGAGCACGGGTGATGGAGCCCCTGATTCTTCGATCACGGAGTGCGGAGCAGCGGCGCAAGCCCGTTCCCGGGTTGAGGTAACCCCAGCCACCGTCAGAAGTCGTCCAGCCCTTTCTCCCGGCGGATCATCCGCCACGCGGCGCGGCGCGCACTCCGGTCCAGGTTGGACTTGAAGCCCCGATCCGCCCCGAAGTACCGCTTGCCGAGCGTGTCGATCGTGGAGACATGGTCCATCATGTTCTCCTCGAACTTCTTGTCGAAGACGATGCCGAAGTTCTCCTCGTCGTTGACGAGGGCGGCGGCCACGACTTTCGGGTCCTCCTTGGTGGCGTTGAAGGCCGGGAGGATGTCCTCCTGCGTGAACTCCGTGCCGAACTTCGCGTTGAACTTCTCGATCAGTTCCGACAGGAGCGACTTCTCGGGGTCCGTCCCGCCACCGACCCCGTCGCCGAACCCCTTGAGTTCGGCCGGCCCCTCGGACACGAGCGACTTGTCGTGCTCGCCGGTCTTCTCGACGCGCAGGTGGCTGAGGTCGACCTCGCCTATGTCGACACCGCCGTCCGCGCGGCGGGGCAGCCGGTTGAGCAGGTGACGCCCGTACAGATACAGCCGCTCCAGGTCGGCGTCCTGGTAGGGGACGATCTGCGCCAGGAAGCCGTACTTGCGGACGTAGTCGTTGAGGTGGGCCCGGAACTCCTCGGCCGTCTCGACGTCGTCCTCCTCCTCGCTCTCCAGGAGGGTGCTGAAGCGGGTGACGGCGGGGGAGAGGAGCCGGTACAGCTCGGCGTGGAGCTTCTCCCACGCGGCCTGGGAGCCGCCGGCCCTCTCCTGTGCCTCGAAGTACGCGGCGACGAACTCGTCCATGTCCTGCTCCGAGACGACCGGCGCGGACATGACGCGGCTCTGGGCCGTGTACAGGAGGTTCGGGTCGGAGGGCAGGGTGTGCGCCTCCTCGAAGTACGGGCGGAACGCGTCCTGGATGTCCTCGGCCTCGTTGACGAAGTCCAGGACTGCCAGGTCGGCCTGCGACTTGCGGTCCGCGGTGCGGTTGAGGCGCGAGAGCGTCTGCACGGCGGCGATGCCGGTCAGCGTCTTGTTGACGTACATCGTCGTGAGGAGCGGCTGGTCGAAGCCGGTCTGGTACTTCTCGGCGACGACGAGGATCCGGTACTCCGGCCGGCCCCGGCCGCCGGCCTTCGCGGCCTTGTCGTCCGCGCGGGTGTAGGCGAACGCCTTCGGCAGCGCGCTCTCCGGCAGACCGCCGTTCTCCTTGCTCTCGGTGGTCTCCTCGCCGTCGAGGGTGAGGGAACCGGAGAAGGCGACCAGGACGCCGAGGTCCGGGTACTTCGTGTCGTACTCGCGGTCGGCGACGTAGCTCTTGATGGCGCGGGCCATCTGTACGGCGGACTGGCGGGACGCCGTGACCACCATGGCCTTGGCCCGGCCACCGAGCCGGCCGCGGGTGTGGGCGACGAAGTGCTCCACGATCACCTGGGCGTGCTGGGACACCGTGTGCTCGTGCATGAGCGCGAACCGGGCGAGCAGGCTGTTCGCCTTGGAGGGGTCGACCTCCTTCTCGTCGCGGTTGAGGTTCGCGAGCTTCCAGTAGGTGTTGTAGGTGACGTAGTTGCGCAGGGGGTCGAGGATGAAGCCTTCCTCGATGGCCTGCCGCATGGAGTACGTGTGGAAGGGGCGGTAGACGGTCTTGCAGTTCTCCACCGCCTCCGTGCCGAAGAGTTCGAGCGTCTTGGCCTTCGGGGTGGCGGTGAAGGCGAAGTAGGAGAGGTCGGAGGCGCGCGAGCGCTCGACCGCCTTCGCCTTCAGCCTGTCCTCCACGGTGACCGTGGTCGCGCCCTCGTCGTCCGAGTCGGCGTCCAGGCCGAGGTCGCGCAGGGCCGACTTCACGGCGGTGGCCGCGTCGCCGGACTGGGACGAGTGCGCCTCGTCGACGATGATCGCGAAGCGGGTGCCCTTGATCTCGGTGGGGTTGCGCTTGATGTAGTCCAGCAGCGCGGGAAACGAGTGCAGGGTGACCGTGACGATCTTGCCGGTGTCCCGGGAGAGGGCACGGGCCAGCTGTTCGCTCTTCGCCCCGTGCTTCTCGTCGATCTTCACGACCAGGCCGTCGGTCTGCGAGAAGCTGCCGACGGTCGCCGAGAGCTGGGCGTCCAGTGCGCGGCGGTCGGTGATGACGACGACCTTGTCGAAGACGGGCTCGCCGGGCTTGATACGGCCGTCGGCGAGCGCGTCGGGCCGCAGGACGGCGGGGTCCTGGCGGGCGTGCAGATCGCTGAGGCGGTGGGCCAGCCAGCCGATGGTGTTCGACTTGCCGGAGCCGGCGGAGGCCATGATCAGGTAGTTCTGGCCGGCGCCGTGGACGGACGCGTGCGCGGTGAGCTTGCGGACCACGTCCCACTGGTGGAAGCGGGGGAAGACCGTCGTCCTGGTGGTTCCGCCGCCGGGCGTCTTCTCCTTCTGCTGGTGGACGAACCGCTGGAGAAGGTCGAGCCAGTTGTCGCGCTGCCAGACCTCTTCCCAGAGGTAGGACGTGGCGTACTTGCCGGGGGCGGTCGGGGCCGGGTTGCCGGCGCCGCCGGGCCGGCCCGGGCCGTTCGAGCCGGTGTTGAACGGCAGGAAGCGGGTGTTCTTGCCACGGAGCTGGGTGGTGACGAAGACCAGATCCGGGTCGACGGCGAAGTTCGCGATGACGCGGCGCGTGAAGATCGGCTCGGTCGGGTCGCGGTCGGTCCGGTACTGCTCCTTGGCCTGCTCGACGCCCTGACCCGTGAGCGGGTTCTTCAACTCGGCCGTGGCGACGGGGATGCCGTTGAGGAACAGGGTCAGGTCGAGGCGGTGGCCCCGGTCGGCCTGCTTGGTGGCGTAGGGGAGCTCGCGGACGACGGTGAGGCGGTTGGCGCGGTAGCCGTCGAGGACCGAGGCCGCGGAGATGAGGTTGGGCCTGAAGAAGACGACGCGGAGCCGGACTCCACGGTCCTTCACGCCGTTGCGGAGGACGTGGAGCAACCCGTCTTCGGCGATGGCCCGGTCGAGGCGCTGGGCGAAACCGCGCTGTGCCTCGTGGGGATCGCCGCCGTACACGGTGAGCAGTTCGTCCCACTCGTCGGGCTGGGTGGCGTCGATGAAGGTGAACAGTTCGTCGGTGTCGAGACCGAGGTCGGCCCGGTAGTCCTCGGGGTTCGCCTCCCGCCAGCCTCGCTCGCGGAGGGCGGCGACGATCGCGGAGCCGAAGGAGGACTCGTCGTGTGCGGGGCTCATGCGGAGACTCCTTCGGTCACGTCGCGCCCGCCGGCGGTGGTGACGTCGAACTGGCCGGTCACGGCGGCGGCGATGAGGGCCTGGCGGCGTTCCACCAGCAAGCGTGTACGGAGCTGCATGGCCTCGAGCGACTTCTCCACCCAGGCGTCCTCGCGCTCGAGTTCACGCACTTTCGCCTCTTGCTCGGCCTTCGGGATGGCGGGCACACGGATGGCCGCCAGATCCTCCCAGTAGAGACGCCACTGGGAAGGCCGGATTCCGCGCGACCGGACCGCGTACTCGCCCACAAGTCGAGGTGACCTCAGAAGGTAGTGAAGGTACGAGGAGTCGTAGGCATCGGAGGTCACCTTCGCCACCAGGTAGTCCGGGCTCACGATGCCGTGATGCCGGGACACGCCGAGCGACCCCTGCCATGCCTTCATCTTGTTGACGACCAGGTCACCAGGGTGCACGACGAGGTAGCGGCTCACGTCCTCCGGTGTCTTGTTGAAGTTGTCCTGGCGAGAGTTCTTGGGAATGACGCCGTAGTCTCGGTAGACAGAAAGTACTTGCAGGTCAGGTCGCTCGGATACGAACGAGGGCCGCAGAAGGTAGCGCAACGGAACCATGCGGTGGTCTCCGTCGCGCTCGGCCAGGTGGGCGTCGATGAACGCTCGTCGCCGGACTCGCAGCAGATCGGCTTGTGCCTCCGTGCGCCGCAGGACCTTCCCGATGCGGCGGGACTCGGTGTCGAGGAAGTCGGCGATGCGGCGCTGCTCCTCGGGGTCCGGAAACGGGATACGCAGGTCGCGGACCTGTCCCTCGTTGACATAGGGGAGTGCGCCGCCCGCCGCGATCTCGCCCAGGTCGACGGTACTGAGGGCGTACAACCAGAACCGCGGCTCGCCCAGGAGCGGGACGACGGCCATCAGGTTGTTGTCCATGGCCGCCGGGACACCGAGGAGCCGGCGGGGATTCTTCAGCAGGGCGGCTCCTACCTTGGGGAACACGATGGCTCCTTGCGGTGCCAGCCGGGCGCCGAGCGCCACGAGGTCCCCCTGGTCGACCCAGTTCTGCGCGGTGACCAGGCGCTGTCCGGACGCTACCGAGCTGAGGTCCGAAACCTTGAGGAAGGGATGCGCTCCCGACGTCCTGCCCTGGAAGTGGTGAGGGAAGCCGACGCCACTGATCAACCGGGCGGCGCGTCCTACTTTCATGTCCGGCCAGAGGGTCACTCCGTCACCTCGTCGAGGAGTTCCTGGATCTCCGCTTCCAGCGCCTTCAGCTCCGCGTCGATCTCCGCCAGGGGCCGCGGCGGTTCGTACACGTAGAAGTGCCGCGTGAACGGGATCTCGTACCCGGTCTTCGTCTTGCTGTGGTCGATCCACGCGTCCGGCACGTGCGGGTGGACCTCCCGTGCCAGGTACTCCTCGGCGTCCTCGCCCAGCGGCACGTTCTCGTAGTCCCGGAGTTCGGAGTCCGGCTCGGGCTCCCCCTTGACGCGCTGCACCTCGCCCTCCGGGTCCCGCACCCCGACGACCTCGCGCAGGGCCTTGTTGAACGGCGCCCCCGTCGGCCATGTTCCGCCGGCCCGCACGACCGCGTCCTTCAGCGCGAGCCAGGCCTCCTGCTTCGTGCCCCAGCTCGTGCCCATGAGGGACTTGAAGGCGTCAATCAGGGCCGGGGCCTGCGGGAGCCTCTGGATCGGCTTGGACGCCTCCAGCGCCGCCAGCGTCTCCTCCGTGATCTCGAAGCGCAGCTTCAGCGGGCGCTCCACCGTGATCCGCTGGTAGCCGAAGTCCTCGTTGCGGAAGACCTTCACCTTGGCGTGCAGCGGGTGCTCGGCGTCGTCCGCCACCGCCAGGGCCTCGCCGTAGAGCTTGACCACCGTGGCGATGTGGTCCTTGCCCAGCTCCTTGCGCTTGTCGCCCAGCGACTTGCGCATCTTCTGCCACTGGTCGCGGGCGTCCAGCAGGACGACCTTGCCCTTGTGGTCCGGGCTCTTGCGGTTGGTCAGGATCCAGAAGTACGTCGAGATGCCGGTGTTGTAGAACAGCTGGTCCGGCAGGGCGACGATGCCCTCCAGCCAGTCGTTCTCCAGGATCCAGCGGCGGATCTCCGACTCGCCCGAGCCGGCCGCGCCCGTGAAGAGGGGCGAGCCGTTGAAGACGATCGCCAGGCGCGAGCCACTGCCGCCGTCCACGTCCACCGGCTTCATCTTCGAGACCATGTGCTGGAGGAACAGCAGCGAGCCGTCGTTGACGCGCGGCAGGCCCGCGCCGAAGCGGCCCGCCTCGCCCAGCTTCTCGTGCTCGGCCGTGACCTCGTCCTTGACCTTCTTCCACTCCACGCCGAACGGCGGGTTGGCCAGCATGTAGTCGAAGGTCTTGCGCACGTGGCCGTCGTCGGAGAAGGAGTTGCCGAAGGCGATGTTCTCCGGGTCCTGCCCCTTGATCATGAGGTCGGACCGGCAGATCGCCCAGGACTCGGGGTTGAGTTCCTGTCCGTAGACCTCCACCGTGGCGTCCGGGTTCAGCTCCGTGATCAGGTCGTCCATCGCGGAGAGCATGCCGCCCGTGCCGCAGGCCGGGTCGAGGACCGTGCGCACCGCGCCCGGGAGCTGGAGCGCGTCACCGTCGGGGGCGACGAGCAGCCGCACCATGAGCTGGATGACCTCACGCGGGGTGAAGTGCTCACCGGCCGTCTCGTTGGACTGCTCCGCGAAGCGGCGGATCAGTTCCTCGAAGATGTAGCCCATGTTGTGGTTGGGCACGACCTCGGGACGCAGGTCCAGGTCGGTGAACTTGCCGATGACCTGGTAGAGCAGGCCCGCGCCGTCCAGCCGCTTGATCTGCTGGGCGAACTCGAAACGGTCGAGGACGCCGCGGGCGTTGTCGGAGAACGCGCCCACGTACACCGCGAGGTTCTTCGCCGCGTTCTGCGGGTCCGCCGCGATCTTCTTCAGGGTCAGGTTCGACCGGTTGTAGAAGGAGTGTCCCGAGGCCCGGCGCAGGAAGCGGTCCGGGTCGATGTCGCTGTCCTTGTACTGCTCCGCGATCCCGGCGACCTTCTCACGGGTCGGTTCCAGCACGCACTCCAGTCGCCGCAGCACCGTGAACGGCAGGATGACCTTGCCGTAGTCGGACTGCTTGTAGTCCCCCCGCAGGAGGTCGGCGACGGACCACGCGTGGTTCGCCAACTCCGTGTGCTTGCTGCTGTTCAAGACTTCTTCCGCTTCCCTTCCGGGGATGGTCCGGATGACTGTGCGTGCGGGGGAGGGTGGGACCTCGTCCGTCCGCATCTGGAGTGGGGGTGGTACCGGAGCCTAGGCGGGTTCCGGCACCAGCTGTCCGCCCGTGAGCCCCCCGCTCACGAGCCGCGCCGTCTCCTCGGCCAAGTCCCGTGCGCGCCGCGCCTGTTCACGCAGTGCCTCCACGTGCCGGAAGGCCTCCCCGTACCGGCGCTGCTCCTCCAGCGGCAGCAGCGGTACGCGCAGCCGCCCCGGCGTGAGGTGGAGTGTGGAGCTGCCGGTCGAGGCGCCGGCCAGGTTGGCCTCGGAGCTGAGGAAACCGAGGAGGAACCAGGGGTCCAGGCGCGCCGGGTCCGGGCGGAACAGATGGACGCCGGCCCCCAGCAGGGCACCGGCCTCCGCCTCGTCCGCGACCCGGGCCACGGGGCCGGTGCCGCCGACCAGGTTGCGGACCAGGACGTCCCCCTCGGCGATCTCCGGCATCTGCCCGGCCTGCACGTCCGAGGCCTGCCCTGTCGGTCCGGTGCCGCCGGCGATGTCACCGCCCGTCAGGACGGGGCGAGTCGCCCCGCTGCCGGCTGCCGCCTTAGCGTCCTCCGCCTCGGCGGCCACCGCCCGCGGCGAGACCGGAACCGCACGCAGCACCTTCAACGCCCCGCCCCGGGCCAGGTCCGACACCGTGGCTGTGCGCCAGTCGCGGGCCGAAGCCCCCGCGGCGTCCCACGACGTGGTGCCGGCCAGTTCGGCCACCGTCCGCACCGCCGCCGCCAGCCCCTCGCGGGCCGCCGCGGCCTCGTGGGCCAGTGCCTGCGGGGCGATGTCCGCCTGGGCGGTGCGCACCTGCCGGGCCGGGGTCACGTCGACGACCTCGTCGAGCAGGTCGACCACGCTCACCGCCCGCGCCACACCGGCCTGCGCCTCGAACCGGTCCGGGGCCGCGGCGTACGCCGTCCACGCGGAGAGGATCTGCTCGGTCACCCGCGCCCAGTCCACCGCACCCGAACGGGTACCGCCGCGTCCTGGCACGGACGGCTCGCCCACCGTGTCGACGAAGAGCACCGTCTGGTACGCCGGCCGGGCCGGCTCCGGGCGCTGCAGCACCCACACCTGAAGACCGATGTGGAGCGGGATCGCCGCCCCTGGTGGCAGGGCCGCCACCGCGCGCAGCGCGCCGCTGCGGATCAGCTCGGCGCGGATGCGGCGGCCGGAGGAACGGGACGCCGTGGCCGGCGGAAGGAGCAGCACGGCGTGGCCGCCCGGTTCGAGGTGGGCCAGCGCGTGCTGGACCCAGGCCAGTTCGGACTCGGCGCGGGGCGGGAAACCGTACGCCCAGCGTGAGTCGTAGGCCAGTTCGTCGTGGCCCCAGTCCCTGTCGCCGTAGGGCGGGTTGCACAGCACGGCCTCGACGGTGAGGTCCGCGAAGGCGTCGGCGCGCAGGCTGTCGCCCGTGCGCACGGTGACGTCCGCGCCCTCCCCGGCCGTCAGGGTCAGGCCGACCGCGGTGCGCCGTGCCTGGACGGGCAGGCTGTCCTGTCCGTACAGCTCGCGCGCGCCACGCGCGGCGGCGGCCGTCAGCAGGGTGCCGCTGCCGCAGGCGGGGTCGAGGACGCGGGCGGGGGAGCCCGGGACCAGACGGGCCAGCAGGTCCGCGAGCGGGGCCGGGGTCCGGTAGGCGCCACTGGCGGCACTGTCCTCCAGTTCCCGTTCCGCCAGGACGCCGAGCGCCGTCTGCGCACCCTCGTCGCGGACGCAGAGCAGCAGGGCGCGCAGGACCGTGGTGTCGGCGCCGGTGAAGCGGACCGGTTCGGTGTCCGGCACCACGTCCGCTACCTCGATGGCCGCGTTGTTCGCGTGCTTCACCAGGTCGTCGTCGGGCAGCGCGAGCAGAGCGGTGAGGCCGCCGGCGGGGCGGCGGGCCGCCGCGAGGACCAGGAGGAGCAGGTCGGACGTGCCGGCGTCGGCCCGCTCGCGCAGGCGCAGGGTGGTGCGCAACTCGCCGCTGGGCGTGGCCGCCGTGTGCTGTCCGCGGGAGGCGAGCCAGACCCGGACCTCCTCCAGGTCGTACAGCGGGCTGCTGTCCGTGCCGCCCGAGGGCGCGGGGAAGTCGTCGTGCCGGCGTCGCCAGTTGCTGACGGTGGCGCGCGTGACACCCGCGATGCGGGAGATCTCGGCGGCTGTCACCTGGGCGGATGGGGCGGGTGGCTGCGGCATGGGTGTGGTCCTGGTTCCTACGGTCGGCGTGATCACACCATACAGCACGCGTCAACTTTGAGAAGCTGTTGGACAACGCTTTCACGGTCATGCTTACCTTTGCTTGCTTCCGTCGGTGAGCGTGGCTCCCGCGGCGTGAAGGACACACCCTGTGCGGCCTTTGCCCACCCCGCCCGCGACCTGCCTGGGAGGACACCCATGACGACCGCAGAGCACACCGAGCTGATCCGTCGCTTCGCCGACGACTTCACCGCCCTGCAGGAGGCCGTGCTCTCCCAGGTGCACGGCGTCCGCACTCCGGAGACCGCCGCGGTGCTGGAACACGCCTCGCTCGTCGGTCCCGTGACCGTCGTCCTCGCCCACGCCGACGTCCTCGCCCGTGGAGCCGTACGGCGTGCGGAACTCTCGGCGCAGCCTCCCGAGCGGCTGCGCCGGCTGCGCGCGCACGCGCGCAGGGTGCGGCGCGCCCGGTCCCAGGCGGAGACCCGGTACAGGGAGGAGCGTGCCCGTCGGCCCGGGCGCCGCTCCCGGCCGGTGGCCCCACTGGAGTGGAGAGTGGCGCGGACGGCCTTCACGCCGTCCTTCGACGCGGCCCTGAGGCAGGAACTGCGCGCCAGGGGCCTGCCGGACGGCACGCCGCAGGCGCCGGAGAGCGATCTCGCCCAGTGGGCCTGGCACCGGAAGACGGCCGACGGCGAACTGCCGGCGCCGGTGCGCGAGTTGCGGGAGTGCGACGACGACACCTTCGTGGCGGCCCTTCTGCGCGACGCCCGCGAGGAGGAGAATCCGTACCTCCCGCACGATGCGGTGGTCGAACGGTGGAACCGTCAGGCCCGCGTCGCGCAGGCCTGGGGCCGCTATGCGATCGGCCGGGCCGAACGCGACGTGCTCGCCCGCCCCCTCTCCGCGCGGCGCACCCGGCTCGACGCCCTGGATGACGCCTACCAGGACAGCGCGGTGCTCGCCGCCCGCTCCCGCGAAGCCCTGCTCCTGGTCACGGATCTCCACGACCGGATGCGGGCCGGTGTCACCACGGGACCCTTCGCGGAGCTCGTCGCGCAGTGCCGGGCCGCGGCCCTGGCGCGCTTCACCGGCGCCGAGCCCGCGGCGTGGCGCGGCGTGCGCGAGCTGGCCGCGCGGCACCGGGCGGACTGCCCGGAACAGGCCGACGGCTGCCCGCGCTGCCATCACGCGCTCGCCGCCGTCCTCGCCGCCGACGCCCCTCCTGCCGGTACGGACGAGGACGGTGACGACGAACTCACGGCGGCGGGGATTCCGGCCGACGCGGACCGCTACGCCCTGCTCGCCGACCTCCCCGAGACCGCCGTGGTGGCCGTGGCCGACGCCGCTGTCGGCGACGAGTCCGCACGGTGCGGCTACGGGTGGGCGGCCGAGGACGGGACCACCGGACACGGCGACTCTTTCGCCGCCGGCAGTGGTGAAGCCGAAGTCATCGGTGTCTGTACGGCCGCCCTCAGCCTTCTGGAGCGCCACGGGCACGCACCCGTGGTCCTCCTGTGCGACAGCACCGAGGCGGTCGGCGTGGTCGACGCGGCCCTGCGCTCCGGTACTGCGGCGGCCGGCCACCGCACCCTTCTCTTTCCGGAGAGCCGACAGCTGCTGGGCGCCCTGGTGCGCCACCGTCACCGGGTCCAGGTCCGCTGGCTGAAGGGCCACATCGGACACGACCTCAACGAGACCGCCGACGCCCTGGCCCGGCTCGCCCTGCGTCGCGCCACCGGCCGCATCTCTTCCGCTGCCGCCCGGAAGGAGGAGACACGGCTCCTGCGCTCGCTCGACTCCGGGGCCGGCCGCCTCCCGGCCGCTGCCTGAGTCCAGGTGACAGGACGTCAGCCGGAACCCGATCGAGGCCGAACGCTTCGTCGGAGCCGCTTGTATTGCAATGGGCAGTCCAAAACCGTAGGCTCTGCGCATGGCCCGACCGAGGACGTTCGACGAGGAGCAGGCTCTGGACGCTGCGATGCGGACCTTCTGGCGGAAGGGGTACGAGGCCACCTCCACCGAGGATCTGTGTGCCGCCACCGGGCTGGGGCGCAGCAGCATCTACAACGCCTTCAAGAGCAAGCACGCCCTGTTCCAGCGCGTCCTGCACCGCTACTTGACCACCATGAACGCGGGGCAGCTGGCCGTGCTGGAGGATCCGGCACTCAGTGGTGCCGACCGGATCCGCGCCCTGATCGCCCGGGTGCTCGACGGGGACGCCGAGAACCGGCCCACCGGCCGCAGCCTCGGTTGTCTCGGTGTGAACACCACCGTCGAACTCGGCGGGCGGGACGCCGTCGCCGCCGGGATGCTGGAGCGTGACACGGCCCGTCGGCTGGACTCCCTGCGTGCCGCCGTCGAGGCGGGGCGCAGGGACGGCAGCATCACCTCGACCAGGGACGCGGGCGACCTGGCCCGCTTCATCAACGCCACCATCGCGGGACTGCGCGTGGCCGCCCAGGGCGGCGCCGACCGGGCCGCCCTGGACGCCGTCGCCGCCGTCGCCCTCGATGCCCTGACCGCCGCCTGACTCGGGGCGGGCTGCCTCCTCCCGTCCTGCCGGACCGGCCGGCCGGATCACCCTGCCGGACTGGTCCGGCAGGGCCGGTCAGGGATAGGCGCGTTGCCACCCTCGCGGCTGCCCTAATTTTGAACTGACCTGTCCAAAACGAGCCCTCGTTTTGGACAGCTCCATCCATAACTCGACCGCCCGTCGCGCAGCGCGGGCCCGTCCTGAAGGAGTGTGCCCGTGCCCCGTGCCGTCTATGTCCTGGCGCTCGGCATCTTCGCCATGGTGACCAGCGAGTTCGCGGTCGCCGGCCTGATGCCGCAGATGGCCGCCGGACTGCACGCCACCGTGCCGCAGATCGGCTACCTCATCACCGCGTTCGCCGCCGCCATGGCCCTCGGCGGCCCGGTGCTCACCGTGGCGGTGATGAAACTCCCGCCCCGCACCGCCCTGTTGGTGCTGTTCGCCGTCTTCGTGGCCGGGAACGTGCTCGCCGCCACCGCGACCGGCTACGCCACCATGCTCGCCGCCCGCGTCGTGACCGGCGTCGCCTCCCAGGCGTTCTTCGGCGTCGCCATCTCGCTGTGCGCCCGGCTCACCCGGCCCGAGGTCCGGGGACGGGCCGTCGCCGTGGTCATGAACGGGCTGATGCTCGGCACCCTGCTCGGACTGCCGCTGTCCACCCTGATCGGCGAACGGTTCGGCTGGCGGGCCGCCTTCTGGGCCGTCTCGGCGCTCGCCGTGGCCGCCGCCGCGGCCACCGCCGCCGGTGTGCCGCGCCTCGACGCCGCGCCGAGCGGCGGCCTGCGCGCCGAGGCGGGTGTGTTCGCCCGGCCCCGACTGTGGCTGGCGCTGGCCACCAGCACGTTGATCATCGGTGCCACCTTCTCCGCCTTCAGCTACTTCAACCCCATCCTCACCGGTCTCTCCGGCTTCTCCTCGGACACCGTCCCGCTGCTGCTGATCGCCTACGGCGCCGCCACCGTCGTCGGCAACACGGTCGTCGGGCGGCTCGCCGACCGGTACACCCTGCCGGTCCTCGCCGCCGGCCTGGTGCTCAACGTGCTCTTCCTGACCGGCTTCGCCCTCCTCGCCGGCGCGCCCGCCCCCGCCGTGGTCTGCCTGCTGGGCATCGGCCTGGTGGGCGTCACCATGAACCCGGCCATGGTCACCCGGGTGCAGCGCGCGGGCAACGCCGGGCCGCTGGTCAACACCGTCCACTCCTCTTTCATCACCCTCGGCGTCATCCTCGGCTCGTCCCTCGGTGCCGCCGCCATCGACCTGTGGAGCCTGCGCGCCCCGCTCTGGCTCGGCGCCGGCCTCGCCGCCGTGGGTCTGGTCACGGTCCTGCCCGAACTCGGGCGCACCGGCGGGGCGTCGGCCGGCATGGGGGCGGCGGCGGCCAGGAGTGCCGAGGAAGCGGCGACCGGCCTGCGGGAAACGGTGCGCGAGAGCTGACCGGCCGGCGGACGCCGGTCCGGCCGCGTCGACGGACGCCGGCCCTGGGGCCCCGATATCGTGCCGCCGGCTCCGGGCGGGCACGGCTGGGTCACGTGCCGGACCGGCCGTCGGCGCCTTGCCGGCCAACTGCGGCACACCGGGCCGGCCACCGAGGCCCCGTCGGGTCGGTCGCCGAGGCCCCGCCGGGTCGGTCGCCGAGGCCCCGCCGGGTCGGTCGCCGGGATTGCGCCGGGTCGGCTGCCGGCACTTCGCCAACCGGCCACCGGCACCTCGCGGTTCGCCCACCGGTACGTCGCCGGGTCGGCCACCGGCCCCTCGCCAACCGGCCACCGGTCCGTCGCCGGGTCGGCCACCGGCACGTCGCCAACCGGCCACCGGTACGTCGCCGGGTCGGCCACCGGCACCTCACCGAGCCGGTCACCGGCACTTCACCGGGCCGGTCACCGGCACTTCACCGGGCCGGTCACCGGCACCTCCCCGGGCCGGGCACCTCCCCGGGCCGGCCACCAGCACCCCCCGGGCCGGCCACCGGAGCCACCCCAGCCCGACCACCGGCACCTCTCCAACCGGCCATCCGCGACCCGCCACGCCGGGCGGCCCACCGGTCCCTCCGCCCCGGCCCGCCTCCCGGCCCGGTCCGTCCGTGCCCCGCAATCCCGACGATCACCTGTCGCATCCCTTGACGATCGCCCTTCCGGCGGATTAACTCACGTCCTAAATTAAGTCATGAGTGCAACCCCCGAAGGGACACCGGGACGCATGCGCAGCATCCGATCCGCGGCCGTAGGCGCCGTCACCCTGTCACTCGCCCTCGCGGCCACGGCCTGCGGAGGCGGATCGGCCACCGGCGGCGGGTCCAACGACTCGCCGAAGACGCTGACGTACTGGGCATCCAATCAGGGAGCCAGCATCGAGGCGGACAAGAAGGTGCTCCGGCCCGAGCTGGACAAGTTCGAGCAGCGGACCGGGATCAAGGTCGAGCTGGAGGTCGTGCCCTGGTCCGACCTGCTGAACCGGATCCTGACCGCCACCACGTCGGGACAGGGCCCGGACGTGCTGAACATCGGCAACACCTGGAGCGCCTCCCTCCAGGCGACCGGTGCGCTGCTGCCCTGGGACGAGAAGAACTTCGCCGCGATCGGCGGGCGGGACCGGTTCGCCGAGACCGCGCTCGGCTCGACCGGAGCCCAGGGCAAGGACCCGGCGGCGGTCCCGCTGTACTCGATGGCGTACGCCCTCTACTACAACAAGAAGATCTTCGCCGAGGCCGGTCTCTCCAAGCCCCCGGCCACCTGGGCCGAACTGGTCGCCGACGGCAAGAAGATCAAGGCGAACGGCGTGTCCCCGCTGGGCGCGGAGGGTTCGAACCTGTCGGAGAACATCCACCACGTCTTCGTCTTCGCCAAGCAGCACGGCGCCGACTTCTTCACCGCCGACGGCAAGCCCGACTTCACCGACCCCAAGGTGGTCGACGCGGTCAAGAGCTACGTCGACCTGATGGCCAAGGACAAGGTCATCCCGGCCGGTGACGCCGAGTACGCGCAGAACCAGTCCGTCAGCGACTTCGCCAAGGGCAAGCAGGCCATGCTGCTCTGGCAGACCGCCTCCGCCAACCTCAAGTCCCAGGGAATGAGCGAGGACGCCTACGGCATCGCGCCCGTCCCGGTGCTCTCCGGCACGCCCGGCGCCGGCACCCAGGTCAACTCCCCGGTCATGGGCATCAACATGGCCGTCTTCAAGAACACCGACAACCTCGACGGCGCCAGGAAGTTCGTGAAGTTCATGACGTCCGACGAGGAGCAGAAGATCCTCAACAAGGCCTACAGCGCCATCCCGCCCGTCAAGGCCGCGCAGGCCGACCCCGCGTTCGGCGCCCAGGACACCGCGGTGCTGAAGAACACCCTGGCCACGAGCGCCGCCGCGCTGCCGCAGGTCCCGTCCGAGTCGCAGTTCGAGACGACGGTCGGTACGGCCGTCAAGGAACTGTTCGCCGACGCCGCCGCCGGGCGGCCGGTGACCGCCGGCTCGGTCGAGGCCAAGCTGCGCAAGGCCCAGCAGCAGATGCCGGCGGCGTGAGCCGACGATGACCACCACCGCCTTCAAGGAGCCGGTGCGCCAGGCCCCGTCCGGGGCGGCGGCGCGCGCACCCCGCCGCCCCGGACCGCTGCGCCGGATCTCGCTGCCGTACCTGCTGCTCCTGCCCGCCCTGCTGCTCGAACTCCTCGTCCACCTGGTGCCGATGGTCATCGGCGCGGTGATGAGCTTCAAGGAACTCACCCAGTTCTACATCCGCGACTGGGGCGCCGCACCCTGGTCCGGCCTCGGCAACTACCGGGTGTCGGTGGACTTCGACGCCCCTGTCGGTGAGGCCCTGCTGCACTCCTTCTTCGTCACGGTCGGCTTCACCCTGCTGTCGGTCGGCCTGTGCTGGCTCATCGGCACCGCCGCCGCGGTCTTCATGCAGGACACCTTCCGCGGGCGCGGACTGCTGCGCGCCCTGTTCCTGGTGCCGTACGCGCTGCCCGTCTACACCGCCGTCATCACCTGGGTGTTCATGTTCCAGCACGACAACGGCCTGGTGAACCACGTCCTGCACGACCAGTTGCACCTCACCGACAAGCCCTCCTTCTGGCTCATCGGCGACAACAGCTTCTACGCCCTGCTGACCGTCTCGGTGTGGAAGGGCTGGCCGTTCGCGTTCCTCATCCTGACCGCCGGACTCCAGAACATCCCCAAGGAGCTGTACGAGGCCGCCGCGCTGGACGGTGCCGGGACGTGGCAGCGGATCCGCCGCATCACCCTGCCCTCGCTGCGCCCGGTCAACCAGGTCCTCGTCCTGGTGCTGTTCCTGTGGACGTTCAACGACTTCAACACGCCGTACGTGCTGTTCGGCAAGTCCGCGCCCGAGGCCGCCGACCTCGTCTCCGTCCACATCTACCAGGCGTCCTTCGTCACCTGGAACTTCGGCACCGGCTCCGCCATGTCCGTCCTGCTGCTGCTTTTCCTGCTCGTCGTCACGGGCGGCTATCTGCTGCTCACCTCGCGCGGACGGAGGGCCGCCGATGTCTAGCCCCCGCTCGCCCATGGCACCGGCGCGTTCGTTCCTGTGGCTGCGGCGGATCTTCCTCACCCTGCTGGCCGGGTTCGTGCTGGTCCCGGTGTACGTGATGGTCTCCAGCTCGCTGAAGCCGCTCGCGGACGTCTCCGGCGCGTTCCACTGGCTGCCCAGCGGGCTGACCGTCCGCCCGTACGTCGACATCTGGTCCACCGTCCCGCTGGCCCGGTACTTCGTGAACTCGCTGATCGTGGCGGGCGCGGCGACCGTCTGCTCGGTCGTCATCGCGGTGTTCGCGGCCTACGCCGTCAGCCGCTACGACTTCCGCGGCAAGCGCGTCTTCACGGTGACCGTGCTGTCGACGCAGATGTTCCCCGGCATCCTCTTCCTGCTCCCGCTGTTCCTGCTCTACGTCAACATCGGCAACGCCACCGGCATCGCCCTGTTCGGCTCGCGCGGCGGACTGATCCTGACCTACCTCACCTTCTCGCTGCCGTTCTCCATCTGGATGCTGATCGGGTACTTCGACTCGGTGCCGCGCGACCTGGACGAGGCCGCGCTGGTGGACGGCTGCGGCCCGCTGAAGGCGCTGCTGCGGATCGTCGTCCCGGCCGCGATCCCCGGCATCGTCGCGGTCGCCGTCTACGCGTTCATGACCGCCTGGGGCGAGGTGCTGTTCGCGTCGGTCATGACCAACGACACCACCCGCACCCTCGCCGTCGGCCTCCAGGCCTACTCCACCCTCAACGACGTCTACTGGAACCAGATCATGGCCGCCTCGCTGGTCGTCAGCGTGCCCGTGGTGGCCGGGTTCCTGCTGCTCCAGCGCTATCTCGTCGCGGGTCTGACGGCGGGCGCCGTCAAGTGACCCCCACCCCTGATCCCGGAGGGACTTCCGTGTCCGAACCCATCGACCTCGCCGCCTTCCCGCCCGACTTCCTGTGGGGCGCGGCCACCGCGGCGTACCAGATCGAGGGTGCCGTGGCCGAGGACGGCCGCGCGCCCTCGATCTGGGACACCTTCTCGCACACCCCCGGGAAGATCGCGAACGGCGACAACGGCGACGTCGCCTGCGACCACTACCACCGCTGGCGCGAGGACCTCGGCCTGATGCGGCAACTGGGCCTGAACGCCTACCGGTTGTCGGTCGCCTGGCCCCGGGTGATCCCCGGCGGAACCGGACCGGTGAACGCCAAGGGGCTCGCATTCTACGACGAGTTGGTGGACTCCCTGCTGGCGGCGGGCATCACCCCGTCCGTCACCCTCTACCACTGGGACCTGCCCCAGGCGCTCCAGGACCGCGGCGGCTGGCCGGAGCGGGACACCGCGCAGGCGTTCGCCGAGTACGCCTCCGTCGTCGCCGGCCGCCTCGGCGACCGGGTCACCCTGTGGACCACCCTCAACGAGCCCTCCTGCTCGGCCTGGATCGGTCACCTGGAAGGCACCATGGCGCCCGGCTGGACGGACCTCACCGCCGCCGTCCGCGCCTCCTGCCACCTGCTCCTCGGCCACGGCCTGGCCACGGAGGCGATCCGCGCCGCCGCCCCCGGCGCCCGGGTCGGCATCGTCAACAACCTCTCCACCGTGCACCCGGCCACCGACCGTCCCGAGGACGTCGCGGCGGCCCGCCGGCACGACGGCCATGTCAACCGCTGGTGGCTCGACCCCGTGCACGGCCGCGGCTTCCCCGCCGACATGAGGGACACCTACGGCGTCGAACTCCCGCTGGACGACGCCGACCTGTCGACCATCGCGGCGCCGCTCGACTGGCTCGGCCTGAACTACTACTTCCCGGCGTACATCGCCGACGACCCGGACGGCCCGGCGCCGTACGCCCGTTCGGTGCGGCGCGACGGCGTCCCGCGCACCGGCATGGACTGGGAGATCGACGCCTCCGGCATCGAGACGCTGCTGCTGCGGCTCACCGAGGAGTACGGCGCCCGCGCGCTGTACGTCACCGAGAACGGCTCCGCCTTCCCGGACGTCGTACGCCCCGACGGCAGCGTGGCCGACCCCGAGCGGCAGGACTACCTGGAACGCCACCTCGCCGCCTGCGCCTCCGCCGTCCGCGGGGGCGCCCCGCTGGCCGGCTACTTCGCCTGGTCCCTGCTGGACAACTTCGAGTGGGCGTACGGCTACGACAAGCGGTTCGGGCTGGTCCACGTCGACTACCGCACCCAGGTCCGCACGATCAAGGGAAGCGGCCGGCGGTACGCGGACCTCGTCCGCGCCCACCGCGGCCTCACACGCCGGGCCGCCTGAGCCCCGGCCCGGACGGCCGGTGGACACGGCAGGGGAGTCCGTGTCCACCGGCGCGCCGCGCCCCGTATGTGTCATGAGCACGACAAATACACATCCACCCCACAAGGAGAGCGCATGCGACCCCGCACCCTGCTCGCCGCCCTCGCGGCCACCACCCTGCTGTGCTCCGGCCCGCTGCTGACCGCGCCCGCCTCCGCCGCCCCCGCCGCCGTCGGCTGGGACACCGACCGGGCGGCCGCCGCCTACGCGCTGAACCCGGCCGCCGTCACCGCCTCCGGCAGCGAGAACGCCGGCACCGGCCCCGGCCTCGCCTTCGACGGTGACGCGGGCACCCGCTGGTCCAGCGACTTCACCGACACCGCCTGGATCCGCGTCGACCTCGGCTCCGTGCTCCGGGTCGACCGCGTCACCCTCGACTGGGAGGCCGCCTACGGCAAGCGCTACGTCCTGGAGGTGTCGAAGAACGGCACCGACTGGACGCCCTTCTACACCGAGACCGCCGGCACCGGCGGCTCGGTCACTGCGCACACCTACCCCCAGGAGGTCACCGGCCGCTACGTCCGGCTGCGCGGCCTGGAACGAGCCACGCCCTACGGCTACTCGCTGTGGAACTTCAAGGTCTACGGCGGGGAACCCGCCCCGGCCTCGGCCACCCGCACCAACCTCGCCCTGAACCACCCGGCGTACGCGAACCGCTACCAGGACGCGGGCCACTCACCGGCGTTCCTCACCGACGGCGGCCGGCCCGCCGACCTCAAGGGCGACGCCAGCCGCTGGTCCAGCGACTGGAACACGGACCGCTGGGTGTCCGTGGACCTCGGCGCATCCGCCACCATCGACACGGTGGACCTCTACTGGGAGGCGGCCTACGCCGTCGACTACCTCCTCCAGGTGTCCGACGACAACCGCACCTGGCGCACGGTCCACGAGCCCTCCGCCGCCGACATCGCCGCCCGCCGCGCCGACGTCAGGTCACCGTCCGAAGCGGCCGGTCTGCACGACTCGGTCCGGCTGCCCACGCCGGTGACGGGCCGCTACGTCCGCATGCTCGGCAAGGAGCGCCGCTCCTTCTACAACCCGGCACCCGCCACCGCCCAGTTCGGCTACTCGCTCTACGAGTTCGAGGTCTGGGGCACCGGCGGCAGTGCCTCGGCGGCGTACCCGGCGCTCCCGGCCGACCCGCCGGGCGACTACCGCACCACCTTCTTCGACGACTTCACCGGCGCCTCGCTGGACCGCTCCAAGTGGCGGGTGGTGCGCACCGGCACCGAGATGGGCCCGGTCAACGGCGAGTCGCAGGCGTACGCCGACTCGTCCGACAACATCAGCGTCAGCGACGGCAGCCTGCTCCTGAAGGCGAAGTACTGCAAGGGCTGCACCCGGGCGGGCGGCGGCACCTACGACTTCACCTCGGGCCGCGTCGACACCCACACCCACCTCGACTTCACCTACGGCAGGGTCAGCGCCCGGATGAGGCTGCCGGTCGGCGACGGGTTCTGGCCCGCCTTCTGGCTGCTCGGCAGCGACGTCGACGACCCCTCGGTGTCCTGGCCGGCCTCCGGCGAGACCGACATCATGGAGAACATCGGCTACCGGGACTGGACCAGCTCCGCCCTGCACGGCCCCGGCTACTCGGCGGACGGCAACATCGGCGCCCGCCAGACCTACCCGAACGGCGGCACCGCCGACCAGTGGCACACGTACGCGGTCGAATGGACCCCGACGGCGATGCGCTTCTTCGTGGACGACCGCCCGGTCCAGGAGACGACCCGGAACAAGCTGGAATCCACCCGGGGCCAGTGGGTCTTCGGCCACCAGCAGTACCTCATCCTGAACCTCGCCCTCGGCGGTGCCTACCCGGCCGGCTGGAACAAGGTCACCGCGCCCTACTGGGGGCTGCCCCAGTCCAGTGTCGACAGGATCGCGGCCGGGGGAGTGCGGGCCGAGGTCGACTGGGTGCGGGTCGAGCAGAAGGGCTGACCCGGCCTCCGCGCCGGGGGAGCGGGGCGGAGGCCGGCTTCCCCGGCGGCTCAGCCCTTCCCGCGGCGCCCGGTGCCGGTTGCCAGGAGCAGCGCCGACAGGGCGGCGGTCACCCAGGCGGCCACCCGGACGTCCGGGTCCCCGGAGCCGAACATGCCCGCCGCGACCAGCGCCAGGAACATCGCGGTGGTCTGCGTGCCGGTGCCGGGCGGCATCGGGCCCGCCGTCCTCGGGCGCCGGCGCGGGACCCACAGGCGCAGCAGCTCCGCGGTGACCGCGAGCGCGGTGAGCCGGGAGCCCACCCGCAGCCACAGCGGGGGCGTGGTGTCGCCCAGTTCGCCGACGCCGGCCACGGTGAACAGGGCGAACAGGAGGACGGGCAGCAGCCAGGCGAGGCTCGCGCGCACGTGCGTGCCGGGCGCCCCCACGGCCCACGGGTCGTCCGCCGGAGTGCCTTCCCCGGAACCGCTGCCGGGCTCTGCGGCCCCGGCCGGGGCGCCGGGTGTCCGGGGAGCCGGGACGGCCGGGAGCGGGCGCAGGGCGCGGGTCTGGGCGCGGCGCAGGCGACGGCCCGCGTCGCCGTACCGGTCCCGGTGGGCGGCGAGTTCCGCCTGGAGGGCGATCAGCCGCTCGGCCATCGCGTCGAACTCCGCCCGGCGCTCGGCGGCGGCCCGGCCGGCCTCGCGCGCCGCCCCGGCGATCCGGGACAGCGCCTCGGTCCGCAGCCGTACCGCCTCCTCGCGGGCCGCGTCCGCCTCCCGGGGCAGCTCGGCCGCCTCCGCCTGGAGCCGCGCGCGTTCGGCCTCGATGATCTCGGCGATGCGATGCCGCTGGTCCGCCGGCAGCTCCTGCGGCGCCCGGGCCTTCGCGCGGGCCACGGCGGCCCGGCGCCACTCCATCAGCGGACGGCCGCGGTGCTCCCCGATCCCGTTGATGTGCACCTTGCGGCCGTGCGGGCGGTGGATGTAGAGCACCTCGCCGCCCTTGCCGCCCGGTGCCTTGCCCCAGCTGACCCGGGTGAAGTCGGCGGCCGTGCGGATCCCGGCCGCGGCGAGGTCCCGGATCAGGCCCGCGCCGATGCCGTTGACGTCGTTCGTGGTGAGCCGGGTGGCGCGCAGCGAGTTCTCGACGGACTCCCGGCGCAGCACCGTCAGGGCGTGCCGCTCCTGGTGCTCCCGTTTGCCGTCGAGGCCGTTCAGCCGCCGGGCCAGGGACCGTTCGCGGCGCAGCCGCCGCTCGTGGACGCGCTGCAGGGTCTTCAAGCAGGCCGCCTCGGCGCGCTCGCGGTCCCGGGCCTGGCGGTTCAGCCGCCGCCGGTCGGCGAGTTCGAAGGCCCGGCGTCCGTCCAGCAGACGGCGCAGGGCGCGGACCGACTCGATCAGCCGTCGGCGCTCGGCGCGTATCTCCGCGGGGGAGGGCGGGGCAGGGGCGTGCCCGCCCCGGAGGGTGGTGGTGCTCTCGGTCAAGGTGTCTCGCTCAGAGGGCCGGAGGCCGCGGGTCGCGACCCGGAGGCGTCGCCTCCGCAGAGGCGACGACCGAGCGGGCGGGAAGGTTGCCCCATGATCACCACCTGCCGCTTGATGCATATGATGTGCAAGTGCGTATGTATAGCGTGAGGCCCGCGACCGCCGACGACCTGGACAGTGCCAGGTCCGTCATGCTCGACACCGTCTACCACGACTTCGGCACCGGGTACGTGCCCCGGTGGCACGCCGACATCGTGGACCCGGCCGCGTACTACCTCGCGCCCGCCCGGCACACCCTGCTCGTCGCCGTCGACGCGGACGGACGGGTCGTCGGCACCGGGGCCCTCGACTCGCGCGGCCCCCAGTCGCCGCCCAACCCGCCCCGGCTGGCCGAGCGGTACCCCTCCGGCGGGACCGCGCAGCTGCGCCGCGTGTATGTGCGCCCCGGGCACCGGCGCCGGGGCATCGCGCGCGCACTGGTCGCGCGGCTGCTGGACTTCGCCGCGGCGGACGGCGGCTACCGCTCCGTGTACCTGCACACCGACCCCGCCGTGCCCGGCGCCGAACCCTTCTGGCGCTCGCTCGGCACGGTCGTGCACGACGAACGCGAGGACGCCGGGGGCGGACAGGGCGTCGTCCACTTCGAGATCCCCCTGGAGCGGACCGCGGACGGGCTCGGGCTTGCGGCGACTTATTGGAAATGATTTCCATGTAATCTGTCGACCGAGCCACCCGCACGCCACCCCCACCCCGCACGAACCGAGGACCATGCCTGCCCCGCGCCCTTCCCGCCTGCTCGCCGCCCTGCTCGCCGCGCCCCTCCTGGCCGGCTGCTTCGCCTCCTCCGGCGACGCGGACGGCAAGCCCGCCGACGGCTCGCGGCTCCGTGTCGCGCTCGCCTTCCCGCCCGCCGAACGGCTCTCCCCGTACGGCGCCGACGCCACGATCCTCAGCCGGCTCGGCGTCACCGAGGGCCTCACCGCGCTCGACGGCAACGGCACCGCCGCACCCGCCCTCGCCTCCTCCTGGCGCCGGCAGGACCCGCGCACCTGGCAGTTCACCCTGCGCGAGGCCACCTTCCACGACGGCTCCGAGGTCACCGCCGACGCCGTGGCCGCCTCTCTCGGCCGGGCCGCGCACGCCCGGCCCGCCCCGGCCGCCCTGTCCGGGGTGACGCTCACCGCGAAGGCCGTGGACCGGCACCGGATCAGGGTCACCACCGCCCGGCCCGACCCCATCCTGCCGCTCAGGCTGTCCAGCCCGAGCCTCGCCGTGCTCTCCGCGAAGGCCTACCGGGACCAGGACCACGTCGACCCGGCCGGCGCCGGCACCGGCCCCTTCGTCCTGAAGAAGGTCACCGGCGCCACCTCCGCGACCCTCGACCGCTACGACGCCTACTGGGGCGGACGCGCCCAGGCCGCCGGCATCGACGTCCGCTTCGTCCCCGACGGCACCGCCCGCACCAACGCCCTGCGCGGCGGCGACACGGACATCGCCGAAGCCGTCCCCGTCGCCCAGGCCGCCACGCTCGACCCGGACACCCGCCGGGAGACCGCCACCACCCGCACCACCAGCCTGCTGCTCAACCACCGCTCCGGTCCGTTCGAGGACGCCCGTCTGCGCGCCGCCGCCCGCGCCGCCGTCGACACCGCCGCCCTCGCCAAGGGCGTCTACGAGGGCCACGCCGACCGCGGCACCGGGATCTACGGCCCCGCCGTCACCTGGGCCGAGGGACGGCACCCCCAGCCGGTCGGCAGGGCCGCCCCGAAGCGGCCCGACGGCACCCGGATCACCCTCGCCACCTACGACAACCGGCCCGAACTCCCCGAGGCCGCCCAGGTCCTGAAGCAGCAGCTGGAGAAGGCCGGCTTCCGCGTCCGGCTCGTCGTGCGCGAGTACGCCCGGCTGGAGAGCGACGCCCTCGCCGGGAAGTTCGACGCCTTCGTCCTCGCCCGCAACAGCCTCGTCGACACCGGCGACCCGGTCGCCATCCTCGCCGGCGACTACACCTGCGACGGCAACTACAACCTGGCCCGGCTCTGCGACGAGGACGTCGACCGGGCCGTCGCCGAGGCCGAGCGCACCGCCGGCACCGTCGAGCGGCAGGACGCGGCACTGCGCGCCGAGGCCCGCGTCCTCGGCACCGACTCCGTCGTACCGCTGGTCCACCAGCGCGTCATCACCGGCGTCGGCCGCTCCGTCAAGGGCGTGCTGCTCGACCCCTACGAGCGCACCCTCATCGGCACCGGCACCCGGCGCTGACCCGTGCGGACCGTGCTGTGGCGGGCCTCGCTCGCCTCCGCCCTGGTGTGCGGGATCGGCCTGCTGCCCTGGCTCAGCGGCACCGACCCCGCGCTCACCGTGCTCAGGGCGCGCGCCCAGGACCGCGACCCGGACCCCGCCGTGCTCGCCGCCATCCGCGACCAACTCGGCCTGGACACAGGTCCGTTGTCCCTGCTCGGGCGCTGGCTCGGCGGGCTCCCGCGCGGTGACGCCGGCCGGTCCTGGATCTCCGGGGCCGAGGCCGGACCGGTCGTCGTACAGGCACTCGGCGCCTCCCTGCTGCTCATGGCGGTCGCCCTTCTGGTGGCCGCCTGCACCGCCGCCGCGGTCTGCGCCCGCACCCTGTACCGGGGCGGCCGGACCCGGCCCGGCGGCACCGGCTCCGCGATGCTCGCCACCCTGCCGGAGTTCCTCACCGCCTCCGTCCTCGCCACCGTCGTCGGCGTCCAGCTCGGCTGGCTGCCCGCCCTCGGCTGGTACGGGCCCCGCTACACCGTGCTGCCCGCGCTCGCCCTCGGCCTGCCCGCCGGAGCCGTCCTCGGGCGGCTCCTCGACGACCAGCTGCCCGGCGCCTTCGCCGAACCCTGGGCGCGCGCCGCCGCCGCGCGCGGACTGCCCCGGGCGCGCGTCGCCCGCCAGGCGGTACGCCGCTGCCTGCCCGGACTGCTGCCCAACACCGCCCTGTTCGTCGTCGGCATGACCGGCGGCGCCGTCGCCGTGGAACAGCTCTACGACATCCCCGGCCTCGGCCGCACCACCCTCCAGGCCGCCCTCGCCCAGGACCTGCCCGTCCTCCAGGCCGGCACCCTCGCCCTGTTGCTGCTCGCCGCGCTCGCCACCGGCGCGGCCCGGCTCGCCGTCCGGCTGCTCACCGGCCCCGCCCTGCGCGACGGCGCCCTGCCCGCCCCGCCCCGGCTCACCCCGGCGGTCCGCCGCACCCCGCCGCTGCTGCTCGGCGGGGCACTGCTCACGGTCCTCGCGGCCGGTCTGCCCCGCGACCCGCTCGCCCTGAACACCACCGCCCGCCTCAGGCCCCTGTCCTGGTCCCACCCGCTCGGCACCGACGCGCTCGGCCGCGACCTGCTCGCCCGGGTCGCCCACGGCGCCCTGGACACCCTGCTGCTCGCGCTCGCGATCAGCGCCGGCACCCTGCTCGCCGGACTGCTGCTCGGCCTCCTGCCCCGGCTGTCCGGACCGCTCGCCGACACCGTCAACGCCGTACCGCCCGTGCTCGCCGCGCTGCTGGTCACCGCCGTCACCGGGGGCGGCCCGGCCACCCCCGCGCTCGCCGTCGCCGCCGTCGCCTGGGCACCGCTCGCCACCCACACCTCGGCCCTGCTCCGCCAGGAACGCGCCGCCCAGCACCTCACCGCCACCCGGGCCCTCGGCGCCGGCCGCTGGTACCTGCTGCGCCACGAACTCCTGCCCGCCGTCGTCCCGTCGGTGACCCGGCACGCCCTGCTGCGGCTGCCCGGCACCGCCCTCGCCCTCGCCGCGCTCGGCTTCCTCGGCCTCGGCGCCCAGCCGCCGTCCCCCGAGTGGGGCCGGCTGCTCGCCGAGAACCAGCCCTACGCCGAGCGTGCCCCCTGGGCCGTCCTCGCGCCCGCCGCCGTCCTCGCCGTCCTCGGCGCGCTGGTGGTGACCTCCGCGGGCGCCCTGCACCGTCGTCCCGCCCAACTCCCCGGTGCGGCGAGGGAGAAGTCCGCCCGATGAGCGCCCCGCGCACCGACCGGACCCCGCTGACACCGCTGCTGCGGCTGCTGATCCTCACCCAACTCGCCTTCAACATCGGCTTCTTCGCCGTACTGCCGTTCCTCGCCGACCACCTCGGCACGGCGATCGGCATGGCCGGCTGGCTGGTCGGCGTCGTGCTCGGGCTGCGCACCTTCAGCCAGCAGGGACTGTTCGTGGTGGGCGGCGCCCTCGCCGACCGGTACGGCGTGCGGCCCGTCGTCCTCACCGGCTGCGCGCTGCGCATCGCCGGGTTCGCCTGGCTGGCACACGCGGAACGCACCTGGTCGGTGATCGGCTCCGTGCTGCTGATCGGCTGCGCCGCCGCGCTGTTCTCCCCGGCGGTGGAGTCGGAGGTCGCCCGGCAGGCCGTCCTGCGGGAGGAGGCGGGCGGCGGGCCGCGGGCCCGGGTGCTGGCCCTGTTCACCGTCGCCGGGCAGGCGGGCGCCTTCACCGGCCCGCTGCTGGGCGCCCTGCTGCTGACCGCCGACTTCCGCACGGTCTGCCTGGCCGGCGCGGCCGTCTTCACCGCCGTCCTCGCCGGGCACGCCGTCCTGCTGCCCCGGCACCTCCCCGGCCGCGCACCAGTCGCCGTGCGCGGCGGACTCGGACCGCTGCTGCGCAACCGCCGTTTCCTCGCCCTGTGCTGCGGCTACGGCGCCCAACTCCTCGCCTACAACCAGCTCTACCTCGCCCTGCCCGCCGAGGTCCGGCGCACCACCGGCTCCCAGGCGCCGGTCGCCTGGCTGTTCGCGCTGTCCTCCCTGCTGGTGGTGGGCGCCCAACTGCCCGTCACCCGCTGGGCCGGCCGCCGGCTCACCCCGCGCCGCTCGCTGGCCGCCGGGCTGCTGCTGACCGGCGCCGGATTCGCCGCCGTCGCCGTGGCCCGGCCGGCCGGCCTCACCGGCCTGCCCGGACTGGCCCCGCTCGCCGTCCTGGTCGTCCTGCTCACCGCCGGCCAGATGCTGGTCGCCCCGGTCGCCCGCGCCTGGCTGCCCGACCTCGCCGAACCCGGCCGCATCGGCCTCTACACCGGCGCCCTGTCCTCCGTCTCCGGCCTGCTGGTCCTGCTCGGCAGCACGGCCTCCGGCGCGCTCCTCGACCTCGGGCTGCCCCCGGCCCTGCCCTGGGCCGTCCTGGCGACGCTACCGCCGGCGGCGGTACTGGTCCTTCCGGGCGAGCGGGCCCCGGGGCCGGGCACCGACAGCCTCGGAACGGGTGGGACCGCTCGCCGGGGTACCGGTGTCCGGCGGCTGCCGCCGAGATGACGGGCCGGCCGTCACGGGCCGGTGGGTCGCAGGGCGCGTCCAGGTGGCCGAGCGGGTGCCGTTGCCGATCGGGCCGTGCGGGAGCAGCATCACGTATCTGCGCACCGCACGGGAACGCGTGGACGACCAGGAGGGAGGCGGCGATGGAGCTCCGGGCCCGGGTGGTCGTCGTCGGCGGCGGGGTGATCGGCACGAGCATCGCCTGGCACCTCGCCCGCGCCGGAGTGCGGGACGTCATCCTGGTGGAACGGGACGAACTCGCCGCCGGCTCCACCTCCAAGGCCGCCGGCGGCGTACGCGCGCAGTTCTCCGACGAGCTGAACATCCGGCTCGGCGCGCGCAGCCTGGAGGCGTTCGGCCGCTTCGGACAGGAGGTCGGACAGGACATCGGGCTGCACCGGGTCGGCTATCTGTTCCTGCTGTCCACCCCGGAGCAGGTGGCCTCCTTCGAGGCGGGCGTGCGGCTGCAGAACTCCCTCGGGGTGCCCAGCCGGCTGATCACCCCGGCTGAGGCCCGCCGGCTCTCCCCGCTGATCACCACCGACGGCCTGCTGGCCGCCGCGTACTCCCCGGACGACGGCCACTGCACCCCCGAGGCCGTCGTCCACGGCTACGCGAACGCCGCCCGCGCCCTCGGTGTCCGCGTCCTGCGCCACACCGAGGTCACCGGCATCGACCTGCGCGGCGGCACCATCACCGGCGTCCGCACCACCCTCGGCACGGTCGCCACCGACACGGTGGTCTGCGCGGCCGGCGCCTGGTCGCGGGCGGTCGGCGCGATGGCGGGCGTGGACCTGCCGGTACGGCCGCTGCGCCGGCAGATCGCCGTCACCGGGCCGGTGCCCGGCCTGCCGGCCACGCTGCCCATGACCATCGACTTCACCACCAGTCTCTACTTCCACCGCGAGGGCCCCGGCCTGCTGCTCGGCATGTCCGACCCGGACGAGCGGCCCGGGTTCGCCACCGGCACCCACGACCGCTGGATCCCCCGGCTCGCCGAGGCGATGCGCGGGCGCGCGCCCGCCCTGCTCGACCTGCCCCGCACCGGCGGCTGGGCGGGCCTGTACGAGAACACCCCCGACCACAACGCCCTGATCGGCGAGGCGCCGACGGTGTCCAGGTTCCTGTACGCCACCGGCTTCTCCGGACACGGCTTCCTCCAGGGACCCGCCGTCGGCGAGGTGATCCGCGACCTGTACCTCGGGCGCGTACCCTTCCTGGACGTCAGCCCCCTGAGCGCCGGCCGGTTCGCGGCCGACGCCCCGCGCCCGGAGGCCAACCTGGTATGACGCTCCACCTGTGGCTGCGCCACGAGCCCCGTACGACCGAACGGCGCACGCCGGTCGTCCCCGCCGACGCCCGCCGCCTGGTGGACGGCGGGGTGACGCTGACCGTCGAGGAGTCACCGCAGCGGATCTTCCCGCTCGAGGAGTACGAGGCGGCCGGCTGCCGGCGCGCGCCGACGGGCTCCTGGGCCGGCGCACCCCGCGACGCCGTGATCATCGGCCTGAAGGAACTCCCGGACAGTCCAGGCGAGTTGATGCACCGCCATATCTGCTTCGGCCACGCCTACAAGCGTCAGCCGGGCGCCGCCGGGCTGCTGCGCAGGTTCGCGGCCGGCGGCGGGGCGCTGCTGGACCTGGAGTACCTGGTGGACGACGAGGGCCGCAGAGTCGCCGCCTTCGGGTTCTGGGCGGGCTATCTCGGCGCCGCGCTCGCCGTGCTCCAGCACCGGAGCCGGCTCACCGCGCCGCTCGTCCCCACCACCAAGGAGGAGCTGGACGCCGTACTGCGGCACGGGGCCCGGGACGCGCGGAGCACGGCGCTGGTCATCGGCGCCCTGGGCCGCAGCGGGCGGGGCGCCGTGGCCGCCTTCCGCACGGCGGGCACCGAGCCCACCCGCTGGGACCTCGCGGAGACCCGCGACCTGGACCGGCCGGCCCTGCTCGGGCACGACGTGCTGGTCAACGCGGTCCTCGCCACCGCCCCCGTCCCGCCGTTCCTGCGCGAGGAGGACCTGGACGCCCCGGCCCGCCGGCTGCGCACCCTGTGCGACGTCACCTGCGACGTGGGCTCCCCGTTCAACGTGCTGCCCCTCTACGACCGTACGACCGACTGGGCGGAGCCCGTGCGCCGGCTGCGCGAGGAACCGCCGCTGGACCTGATCGCCATCGACAACCTGCCGTCCCTGCTGCCCAGGGAGTCCAGCACCGACTTCTCGGCGGCCCTGCTGCCGCAGCTGCTCGCCTTCGGCCCCGGCGGCGCCTGGGGCCGCTGTCTCGACCGGTACCACCAGGCCTGCCGTGAACTCGGCATCGAGCAAAGGGAGACAGGCACATGACCGACCGCGTCCCGGCGAGCGGCACCGTCCACTGGGTCGGCGCCGGACTGTCCACCGGCAGCGGACTGGCCGCCCTGTGCGGCACGGCCGGCCGGGTCCTGCTGTGGCACCGCACCGCCGACCGCGCGGCCGACGCCATGGCCCGCCGGGGCCTGACCGGACGCGCCGAGCCCCGCGCCCTCACCCCGGACGCCCTCGCCGCCGCGCTGGAGCCCGGGGACGTCGTGGTGTCGATGCTCCCGGCCGGCCGGCACGCCGGACTGCTCGCCGCCTGTGTGCGCGCCGGGGCGCACTTCGCCTGCTCCAGCTATGTCTCGCCGGACCTGCTCGCGCACACCGACGCGGCGCGCGCGGCCGGGCTCACCGTGCTGACCGAGACGGGCCTGGACCCGGGCATCGACCACCTCTTCGCACACAGCCTGATCGGCCGGGCCCGGGCCCGGATCGGCGCGCGCACCCCGGCCTCCTACCGGCTCACCTCCTACTGCGGCGGCCTCCCGGCGGTCCCGGGCGACTTCAGGTACCGCTTCAGCTGGTCCCCGCTCGGCGTCCTCAACGCCCTGCGCACACCCGCCCGTTACCTTCACGGCGGCACCGAGACCACGGCCGGCCGGCCCTGGGAGGCGACCCGGCCGCTGGTCCTGGACGGCGAGACCTTCGAGGCGTACCCCAACCGCGACAGCATCCCGTTCCTCGCCCGGTACGGCCTGCCCGCCGCCTGGACCCCGCACACCTTCGTGCGCGGCACCCTGCGGCCGGCCGGCTGGCGCACGGCGTGGGAACCCGTCTTCGCGGAGCTGACCGAGGGCGACGACGAACGGATCGCCGCGCTCGCCCGGAAGCTGGCGGCGGCCTACCCGGCCACCAAGGCCGACCTGGACCGGGTGGTGCTCTCCGTCCGCCTGGAGGTGGACGCGGGGGAGGGCCGCGCGTGGACCGGGGCGTATCTGCTCGACCTGACCGGCGACGCCGAGGAGTCCGCGATGGCCCGGTGCGTCTCCCGTGCGCTCGCCCTCGGCGTCCGGCACATCCTGGACGACAGCCTGCCCCCCGGACTGCACCGGGCGGCCGAGACCCCGCAGCGCGCGGACCGCTGGCTGGCCGAACTCGTCGACGACGGACTGGATTTCACGCTGACCCTGGGCCAGTAACCGCCGGTGCGTTCAGCCCGTCACCGCCTCGTGCACCAGCCGCCGCAGCTCGGGGAACACCTTCAGCCGCTTCGGGCGCACCTGGGTCAGGAACTGCACGGTCAGCTCGTGCGCCGGGTCGACCCAGAACGCGGTGCCGGCCACGCCGGTCCAGCCGTAGGTGCCGAGGTGGGACGGGGCCAGGGTGCGGGCGGGATCGGTGACGACGGAGACGTTGAAGCCGAAGCCGAGCCCGTCCATGCCCGGCTCCCGGTGGACCGGGGCGCCGAAGGACCGGAGGGTGGCCCCGCCGGGCAGCTGGTTGCGGGTCATCAGGGCGAGCGTGCCGGGGTCCAGCAGCCGTACGCCGTCCAGCTCGCCGCCCCGGCGCAGCATCTCCATGAACCGGTGGTAGTCGTACGCGGAGGACACCAGGCCGCCGCTGCCGGACAGGAAGCGCGGGCGGCCGCGCACCGGCAGCCCCGGCACCGGCTCGATCCCGCCCGCGTCCGTCTCGCCGTACAACTCCGCCAGCCTGTCCGCCTGTCCGGGGGTGACGTGGAAGCCGGTGTCGGTCATGCCGAGCGGGCCCAGGATCCGTCCGGCGAGGAACGCGTCCAGCGGCTGCCCGGAGACCAGCTCGATCACCCGGCCCAGTACGTTGGAGGCGACCGAGTAGTTCCACTGGGTGCCCGGGTCGAACTGCAGCGGCAGCCGCGCGTACAGGTCGACGGTCCCGGCGAGGTCCTTGCCCGGCGGCACCGAGTACTCCAGGCCCGCCGCGCGGTACAGCGCGTCCACGGGGTGGCGGTGGTAGAAGCCGAAGGTCAGGCCGGCGGTGTGGGTGAGCAGGTGCCGGATCAGGACCGGGCCGGCGGCCGGGCGGGTGCGCACGTCGTCGCCCGAGCCGCCCGTGTACACCCGGGGCCCGGCGAAGGCCGGCAGATGGCGGTCGAGCGGGTCGTCCAGGGACAGCAGACCGTCCTGGACCAGCAGCAGCACCGCCACCGCGGTGACCGGCTTGGTCATCGAGTAGATCCGCCACAGCGTGTCCGGCTCGACCGGCAGCCCGGCCGCCACGTCCCGCAGCCCGTACGTGGTCAGATGGGCGACCCGGCCGCCGCGGGCCACCGCCACCAGGAAGCCGGGCAGCCGCCCCTCGTCCACGTACCGGGCGAAGTGCCCGTCCAGCCGGGCGAGGGCCCCGGGGTCCAGTCCCGCCTCCGCCGGGTCGACGTCCTGTCGCAGCCGTCCCATGGCTCTCCTCCCGTCGCGTCCGTCCCGCCTCTCATCGTCGCTCAGGACCACCGGCCGGGACAGGGTCGTGCGGGGCGGGAACGGACGCCGCGGTACCGGCCGGCCCCGGCAGCAGGCGGGCCACGGGCACGGCGAGCGCGGCCACCGCCGCCAGGACGAGCAGCGCGGCCCCGGTGCCCGCGCCGAGCAGCGCGGTCGCCGCCGCCACCCCCACGGCGGGGCCGACGTTCAGCGCGGTCTGCTGCAGGCCGCCCGCCACCCCGGCCGTCCGCACCTCCGCCCCGCGCACGATCACCTGCGTGGCCGCCACCAGCACCGTGCCGAAACCGGCGCCGAGCAGCGCGAAGGCGAGGCCGAGCCCGGCCGGGGCGGTGGTCCGGGACAGCAGCAGGATCCCGAGCGCGAGGGCCGCCGCGGCCCCGGCCGTCACGCCGCGCGCACCCCGCCGGCGCAGCAGCGCCGGGCACAGCGCCGCCGACAGCACCATCAGCACCGCCAGCGGCAGGCCGCGCAGCGCGCTGTGGAACGGGTCCAGGCCGAGCCGGCGCTGGAGCACGTACGTGGTGACGAACAGGGTGCCGAACAGGGAGGCGGAGACGGTGACCAGGACGGCGAGCGCCGCCCCGGCCGCCCGGGCGCCGATCACCTCCGGCGGCAGCAGCGGACTCGCCGCGCGCCGCTCGTGCCGCACCAGCACGGCGGCCGTCAGCGCGGCCGCCGCCAGCCCCGCGCCGGAGACCGGCCGGGCCGTGACCGCGTACACCAGGAAGGCGAGCGCCACCGCGAGCAGGGCGGCCCCGGGCAGGTCCAGCGGGGTCCGGGCGGGCGCGGCGGGCCGGTTCCGGCGCACCAGGGCGGGCAGGCCGAAGGCGAGCGCGGGCACCACGTTGACCAGGAACACCGCCCGCCAGCCCAGGCCGGTCACCAGCGCCCCGCCCACCAGCGGCCCCGCGGCCGCCGCCAGCCCGATCGCGGCGGTCCGCACCGCCAGCGGCGACGCCAGCCGGTCCGGCGGATACGCGGCCCGCAGCACGCCCAGCGTGGCCGGCTGCGCCAGCGCCCCGAACACCCCCTGCACCGCCCGCAGCACGATCACCCAGCCCACCCCGGGCGCCGCCGCGATGCCCGCCGAGGCGGCCCCGAAGCCGAGCATGCCGAGCCCGAACAGGCGCCACTGCCCGTACCGGTCGCCGAGCCGCCCCGCGAACACCAGCAGGCTCGCCACCGCGACGAGGTACGCGGTACTGGTCCACTGCACCTCGGTGAACGACGCGCCCAGGTCCCGTTGGAGGCTGGGCTGGGCGACCGTGAGGGCCGTACCGTCCAGCGCGACGACCACCGCGCCCGCGACGCTGCTCGCCAGCGTCCAGGACCGGTTCACCGGCCGTCCCCGGGCCCCAGGTGCGCGGCCAGCACGGTCTCCAGCAGGGGGGCCAAGTCGTCCTGGCCGGTGGCGAGTTGCAGACTGCGCCAGCGCCACAGCTGGGCCAGTCCGTGCAGGTTGGCCCACAGGGCGCCGGCCACACGCGGGGCGTCGGCGTCCGGGTCGGCCGTGGCGACCAGCCCGGTGAGCAGCGAGAACAGCGGCAGGCTCGTCTCCCGCAGCCCCAGCCGGCCGCTCTCCAGCAGATCGTGACGGAACATCAGCTCGTACATGCCGGGCTGCTCCAGCGCGAAGTCCAGGTACGTCCGGGCCAGCGCCGCCAGTCGGTCCCGGGCCCCGCCCCTCTCCCGGTCCAGCGTCTGCCGCACCCGCTCGGCCAGGCCGGCGAAGCCCCGCAGGGCGATGGCGGACAGCAGTTCCAGGTGGGTGGGGAAGTGGCGGCGCGGGGCCCCGTGCGAGACGCCGGCGCGCCGGGCGATCTCGCGCAGGGTCAGCGCCTGGGGGCCCTCGGCGGCCAGCAGTTCCACGCCGACGTCGACGAGACGGTCGCGCAGGCTGGTGTCGGACTCGGTCATGGACAGTGTCTACCAGCCCTCCGTAGACAGTGTCTACCAACCTCCGTGGGCAGTGTCCGCGGAGGCTGGGCGGCGGGGAATGCGCGGGCCACCCGGGCGGGTTGACCGGACTATGACTCAGGACCCCACGCAAGAGGCGCTGCTCGGCCTGCTCTCCGAAGGCCACGGCGGCGTACTGGTCACCCTGCGGCGCGACGGCCGCCCCCAGCTGTCCAACGTGACCCACGCCTACTACCCCGAGGAGCGGATCATCCGGGTCTCGGTCACCGACGACCGCGCCAAGACCCGCAACCTGCGCCGCGACCCCCGCGCCTCGTACCACGTCACCAGCGCCGACCGCTGGGCGTACACCGTCGCCGAGGGCACCGCCGAACTGACCCCGGTCGCCGCCGGCCCGGGCGACGACACCGTGGCGGAACTCGAACGGCTCTACCGGGACGTCCTCGGCGAACACCCGGACTGGGACGACTTCCGCGCCACCATGGTCCGCGACCGCCGTCTGGTCCTGCGGCTGCACGTCGAGCGGGCGTACGGCGTCCCCCGCAAGAGCTGACCCGCGCCGCGGCGCCGGGCGGGACAGGACCGCCCGGCTACGGCGCCTGCGCCGTCCGGGCCTCGATCGCCCGCAGCACGGCCACCATGTCCTCCCCGCCGTGGCCCCGCGCCACCGTCTCCCGGAACAGGGCGTGACACACGTCCAGGAGCGGGGAGGCGAGACGGGCCGCGCGGGCCGCGTCGGCGATCAGCCGGTTGTTCTTCAGCACGTCCAGCGCCGCCGCCTGCACCGCGAAGTCCCGCTCGCGCAGCTTGGGCGCCTTCATCCGGGACACCGCGCTCGCCATCGGGCCCGCGTCCAGCACCTCCAGGAACAGCCGGCGGTCCAGCCCCTGCCGCTCGGCGAAGTGGAACGCCTCCGCCAGCCCGGTGACCTGGGTGATCAGGAAGAGGTTCACCGACAGCTTCATCAGCAGCGCGCCCGGCACCGCCCCGCACGCGAACGTCTCCCGGCACAGCGGCGCGAGCAGCGGCCGTACGGCGGCCACGGCGTCCTCCTCGCCGGCCAGCATCGCGACCAGCTGCCCCTGCTCCGCCGGCACCCGGGACCCGGAGACGGGTGCCTCGGCGTACCGGCCGCCGGCCGCGCGGATGTCGGCCTCCAGCGCACGGGAGTACTCCGGGGCGGTCGTGCCCATGTGGACGACGGTCCGGCCCGCGACGCGCGCGGCCAGCTCCGGTGTGCCCCGGCCGAGGACCGCGTCCACCGCGGCCTCGTCGGCGAGCATCAGCAGCACCACGCCGGCCCGTGCGAACACCTCGGCGGCGTCCGCCGCGACCTCGGCGCCGGCCGCGCGCAGCGGCTCCGTCCGGTGCGGGGTCCGGTTCCAGACCACGAGCGGGACGCCGGCGTGCGCCAGGCGCAGGGCCATGGGCCCGCCCATCACTCCGAGACCGATGAATCCGACGTTCATGGCCGGCCGCCCTTCGCGCCGCGCGTCGTTTATGACAACGGTCATAGTAGCGGGCGTCATGACGGCGGTCATAGGGTGAGGTGGCGGGTGAGGCGGTGGGTGAGGAACGGAGGTGGCGCATGACCGAGGAGGGGCCCGGACCGCGGGAGCGGATGGTCTTCAGCGCGGCCCAGCTCATCCGGCGGCACGGGGTGGCCGGGACCGGTATGCGCGAGGTCGCCGCGCACGCCGGGGCACCGCGCGGCTCGCTCCAGCACTACTTCCCGGGCGGCAAGGAACAGCTGGTCAACGAGGCGGTCCAGTGGGCCGGGCGGTACGCGGGCAAGCGGATCGCCCGCTTTCTCGCGGGGCTGGACGAGCCGACGCCGAGCGGCCTGTTCGCGGCGATGGCCGCGCAGTGGACCGACGAGTACGCGGCGGACGGCTTCGCGGCGGGCTGCCCGGTCGCCGCCGCGACGGTCGACCGCGCCGGCTCGGCCGAGGCGACCCGCCGGGCGGCGGCTGCCGCGTTCACGGCCTGGCGCGGGCCGCTCGCCGCGGCGCTGACCGACCTGGGCGTGCCGGCCGCCCGGGCCGAGTCGCTGGCCACGCTCATGATCAGCACCATCGAGGGCGCGATCCTGCTGGCCCGGGCCGAGCGGAGCACCGCCCCCCTCACCACCGCGGTACGCGAACTCGGCCCCCTGCTCGACGCCGCCGCCCACCACTGACCGATCCTTGCTGCCCGGCGTGCCGCTGCCCGCCGCTGGCTGGGCCTGCCGTCCGGGGGGCGTACGCCGGTGGCTGGGTGGGGTGTGCGCGTACGTCGGTGGCTGGGTGGTGTGTGCGCGTACGTCGCCTGCACGGCGCTGGTTGGGCCGGCTGGCCGGCGTGCCGTCGCGCGTCCGTGAACGGGTTTGCCGCTCGGTGGGCCCCGCGCGCCCCCGGGCCCGCTGCCCGGTGCGTGGCCCGGCGGCCGACGGTCCGATCCGCCGCCCGGCCCACGGCGTCCGGCCCGGCCCGGCCCGACCGGTTCCGGCCCGGCTTCCGGTGTGCCGCCGTCCGGTGCCCGCGGCGTGCCGCCCGACCTGAGTCCCCGGGCGGCCGGGTCAGGCCGTGCCCGCTCCGGCGGTCTCCTCCTTGACCCACATCTCCAGCAGGTCCACGAAGTCGGCCGCCCGGTGACGCCAGTTCAGTTCCGTCATGGCTGCCTGGCGACCCTGCCGGGCGGTGTGCAGGCGCAGCCCGGCGTCGTCGGCCAGGCGGCGTATCGCGCGCGCCGCAGCCGGTGGGTCACGGTAGGGCACCACCAGTCCGCAGCCGTGCCGTTCGACCAGTTCCGCCGCCAGGGGGGTGGGCGTGGTGACGACGGGTATGCCGTGGGCCATGTACTCCACGACCTTGGTGGGCCGGGAGTGCCGGTAGTTGGCCTGGTCGTGCAGCAGGGACAGGCCGGCCAGGGCGCCGGACAGCCGGGCCAGCGCGCGGTCGTTGGGCAGGAAGCCGTACCAGCGCAGCACCCCCTCCCGGTCGGCCGCCGCCAGCGCGTCCCGCACCTCCGGGTCCGCCGTGCCGATCGCCTCGACCCGCACCGCGGGGGCCAGCAGCCGCGCCAGGTCGATCAGTTCGAGCGCGCCGCGCGCCCGGGACAGCTGGCCCAGGTAGACCACCCGGTCGTGACCCGGCGGCGGGGGCGGACCGGGCGGCGGGGCGGCGAGGTTGGGTATGACGGGGTGGCGGCGCCGGAACCGGTCCTGGTAGGCGTCCTCGGCGAGCAGCAGCCGCAGCCGGCGCTCGGCCAGCCGCTCGGCCGCCCGCACCGCGGCCCGCAGCGGCGGCCTGAGCGGCCGGGGCACCCAGCCCTTCATCGCCAGGGCCGCCGCCGTGTCCTCGTGCACGTCCCACACGGTGACCGGCGCCGCCCCGGCCCGGCGCAGCCGGCGCAGGGTGCCGGGCAGGGCGAGCAGCAGCTCCGGATCGTGCAGCAGTATCACGTCCGCCGCCGGGCCGCGTTCGGCCAGCAGCGTCCGGGCCGCGCGCAGCGCCGCGCGCCGGTCCCGGCCGGCCGCCCGGGGCAGGTCCACGCCCTCGACACAGGGCCGGGGGAGGACGTCCCGGGCCGCGTACGGCGCCGCGTACACCACCTCGTGGCCGCGCTCGCACAGCGCGGCGATCTGCCGGTGCAGTATGCGCGCGTCCTCGGGGTGGTGGACGACGGTGACGACGAGTATCCGCATGGTGGTGCCTTCCGACTCCCCGAGGACGCGCGGAGGGGGTGAGGGGCCTACAGGACTTCGACACCGGGCCGGTGGATCCGCCCGCGGGTGTCGAACAGCAGCCGCGCGGTGTCCGCGAGGGCCGTCAGGTCGTAGGCGGAGTGGTCCTGGAGCAGGATCGTCAGGTCGTACTCGCGCGCCGCGGCCGTCAGGTCGTCGACGCGGGGCACGGCCACCCCGTCCACCGACCACCGCGGCACCTGCGGGTCGTGGAAGGCGACGGCGGCCTGCCGTTCCCGCAGCAGCCGCGCCACCGGCTCCGCCGGGGTCTCGCGCAGGTCGGCGACGTCCGGCTTGTAGGTGACGCCGAGCAGCAGCACCCGGGAGCCGTGCAGCGGGCGGCCGGCCGAGTTGAGCAGGTCCTGGGCACGGCGCACCACGTACTCCGGCATCCGCCGGTTGATCTCCTGGGCCAGCCCGACGAACCGGAAGTCGTACCCCAGCGAGGAACGCACCTTGTAGGAAAGGTAGTTGGGGTCGATCGGGATGCAGTGGCCGCCCACCCCGGGGCTCGGCCGGAAGGCCTGGAAGCCGAAGGGCTTGGTGCCGGCGCAGCGGATCGCGTCCCACACGTCCACCCGCAACTCGCGGCTGATGATGGCGAGTTCGTTGACCAGCGCGATGTTCACATGCCGGTACGTGTTCTCCAGCAGCTTGGCCATCTCGGCCTCGCGGGTGCCCTTCGCCTGGACCACCATGTTCACGAACTTGGCGTAGAAGGCGACCGCGCGCACCGCGCAGGACGCGGTGCAGCCGCCGACCACCTTGGGGGTGTCGCGCAGCCCGTGCTGGGTGTTGCCCGGGTCGATCCGCTCGGGCGAGAAGGCGAGCGCGAAGTCCTCGCCGGCCCGCAGCCCGGACTCCTCCAGCAGCGGCCGTACGACCTCCTCGGTGGTGCCCGGGTACGTGGTCGACTCCAGCACCACCAGCTGCCCGGGGCGCAGCCGGCCGGCCACCGCGCGGGTGGCCGAGACGACCGCACCCAGATCGGGTCCGCCGTCCTCGCCGAGCGGGGTCGGCACACAGATCACCACGGTCTGCGCGCGCGCCAGGCAGGCGTCGTCGGTGGTCGCGGCGAAACCGGCCGCCCGCATCCGGCGCACCTCCTCGTCGGGGACGTCACCGACGTGCGAGCGCCCGGAGTTGAGCCCCGCGACCACCCGCGGGTCGCGGTCCAGGCCCACGACGCGCAGGCCGACCGAGGCCGCCTCGCGGGCCAGCGGCAGTCCGACGTAGCCGAGCCCGATCACGGCGAGTTCCACCTCTCCGTAGGGCTGCGGCTCTTGCATGTCCCCGAGGAAGGGGGTCTGTTCGACCTGCATAGGGATTCACCCGGCCTTCGCGGCTGCGCTGGTGGGGCTCGCGGGGCGTCAGACGCAGCCCAGCGAGCGGTATGCCTCGCGGGTCGTCGCGGCGACCCGGTCCCAGGTGCGGTCCCGCGCGACTCTCGCGCGGGCGGCGGCTCCCCATTCGAGCCGCTGCTTTTGACTGTAAAGCACCTTTTCGAGTTCATCCGCCCAAGCTTGTGGGGATTCAGCCGGAATAAGCCGTCCGTTCACCTCCGGTTCGACCAGCTCCCGCAGCGCGGGAAGATCACTGGCGAGCACGGGGAGCCCGCTCGCCATCGCCTCGACCGGCTTGAGCGGGGTCACCAGACGGCACACCCGGGCGTCCGCACGCGGCACCGCGAACACGTCCAACGCCGCGTAGAAGTCCCGGACTTGGGTGTGCGGCACGCGGCCGGTGAACACCGCGGTGCCGTCGTCCGCCAGGCCCAGACGGGCCGCCAGCCGCTCCAGGCGCGCCCGCTGAGGGCCGTCCCCGACGATCAGCAGCCGCAGCGGCACCCCGCGCCGCCGCAGCTCTGCACCCGCATGGAGCAATGTGCCGATCCCCTCGTGCGGGGTGAGGCTGCCGACCGTGCCCACCACATACGCCTCCGGGGCGATGCCGAGCCGGGCGCGCACCGCGGCCCCGTCCGGCGGCGGCGCGAGGAACGTCCCGTCCACGGCGTTCGGCACGATCAGCACCCGCTCCCCGGGCACCCCGCGCGCCACGATCTCGGCCTTCATCGCGGCACCCAGCGTCAGCACCAGATCGGCCCGGCGCATGCAGTCCGTCTCCAGCTCCCGCCGCCCGCGGTAGACCGCGTCCGCCGGAGTGCGCGCCGGGTCCTGGCTCAGCCAGGTCTCCTCCAGGAAGCCCCGCACCTCGTAGACCACCGGCAGGCCGTAGACCTCGCGCAGGGCCAGGGCCACCCGGCCGTTGCCGTGGTCGGTGGCCGCGTGCAGCACGGCGGGCCGCAGCAGCTCCACCAGCCGCCCCGCCAGCTCGGCGTTGCGGACCAGCGCGGGCCCCTGCCCGTACGGCAGCCACCAGGGCAGCAGCCGGTGCTGCGGCACCCCGCCCACCAGCTGGAGCGCACCGGCGTCCAGCACACCCCGCGCCACCGGGAACCCGATCCGGGTCACCACGTGCGGATCGAGCCCGGCGGCCCGCTGCGCCTCGGCCAGCTTCTGGGTGCGCACGGTGTAACCCGCGTGGGCGTACGGCAGCGAGTTGGTCACCAGGTGCAGCACCCGGCCGGGCACCGGCCGCACCGGCCGCCCGGCGGGCGCGCTCACCCGAACGGCCGACGGCAGCGCGCCCGGTCCGGCCGGCCGGGCCCGGCCGTCCAGCCACCGTTCCACCGGCCGCGTCCGGCGCCGCAACCGCGCCGGCAGCAGCCGCAGGGCCAGCAGCGCGGCCCGGGCGGGGTCCTGGCGCAACTCGCCCCAGGCCACGGATGCGGCCAGACTGACAGCGCGGGGGATACGACGGGACATGCCGCCACGGTAGGCCGACGCGGCGCGCGGCGCCTCGGACGCGACCGCGCGCCGGCGCCGGCCGGGGCACGACGCTCCCCTCGTCTCCCCGTGCGCTGCCCCTCGTCCGACCGCCCGCGGAAGGCGACGACATGAACGGCGTCATGAACGGCCCAGTACTCCATGTGGTCGGCACCCGGCCCAACTTCGTGAAGGCGGCTCCCGTCGTCGCCGCGCTCCGCTCGGCCGGCTGCGACCAGACCCTGGTGCACACCGGACAGCACTACGACGCCCGGATGTCGGACGTGTTCTTCCGCCAACTGGGGCTGCCCCGGCCGGACACCGACCTCGGCGTCGGCTCCGGCAGCCAGGCCGGGCAGACCGCCGACCTGCTGGTCGCCCTGGAGGCCGAGCTGACCGCCCGCGCACCGGCCCTCGTCGTGGTCTACGGCGACGTGAACTCCACGCTGGCAGCCGCCCTGGCCGCCGCCAAACTGGGCCTCCCCGTCGCCCATGTCGAGGCGGGGCTGCGCAGCTTCGACATGGCGATGCCGGAGGAGGTCAACCGGCGCCTGGTCGACCAGCTCGCCGGGCTGCTGTTCGCCACCAGCCCGGAGGCCGTCGGCCACCTCGCCCGCGAGGGCGCCGACCCCGCCCGGGTGCACTTCGTCGGCAACCCGATGATCGACACCCTGCTCACCCACCTGGACCTGTTCGACCCGGCCGCCGCCCGCGCCGCGCACCGGCTGCCCGAGCGCTACGGCGTCGTCACCCTGCACCGCCCCGCCAACGTCGACGACCCCGACGCCGCCCGCGCCGCCGCCCGCGCGCTCACCGAGGCGGCCCGCCACCTCGACCTGGCCGTCCCGCTGCACCCGCGCGGCCGGGACGCGCTGCGTGCGGCCGGACTGGACGGCGCGCCCGGCGTGCACCTCCTCGAACCGCTCGGCTACCTGGAGTTCATGAGCCTGGTGTGCGGCGCCGCCGCCGTGATCACCGACTCCGGCGGGGTGCAGGAGGAGACCACCGTGCTCGGCGTGCCCTGTCTGACGCTGCGCACCACCACCGAACGCCCCGTCACCGTCACCCACGGCACCAACCGCCTGGTCGGCCCCGGCGAACTGGTCCCCGCCCTGTGCAAGGCACTCGACGGCGCCCCGGCCGCGCCCGCGGAGGGACCACCGCTGTGGGACGGCAAGGCCGGCCCCCGGATAGCCCGCCTGATCACCCAGTGGCTGGAGCACCATGACTGACGCCGCCCTCGACCTCCCCGGCCCTCCCGGCGGCGCTCCGGCCGGCCTCGACCGGGCCGGCAACGAACTGTTCCACGCCCTCCGGCTCGGCACCCTGCTCACCCTCCTCGGAGACCTCAGCGACCGGGCCGCCCCGCTGTTCGTGCTCGACGCGGGCTGCGGCACCGGGTACTTCGCCCGCGCCCTGGACCGCTGCGGCCACCGCGTGGACGCCGTCGACGCCGACGAGGAGGCGGTCGAACGGGCCCGCGCCGCCGGCGACGGCCCCCGCTACAGCCGGGCCCGGCCCGACGAGTGGCGCGGCCCGTGGCCGTACGACGTCGTGCTCTGCGCCGACGTGCTGGGCCGGCTGCGGGACGACACCGAGCGGACGGCCGCCCTGCGCAACCTGGCCTCCCAGGTCCGGCTCACCGGCCGGCTGATCGTCACCGACACGGAGACGCCCGTACCCCGGACCCGTGGGGACCGGGTGCGGCACCGGCCCGCGGCCTGCTGCCGTGCCGCCCTCGAACCCCTCGGTCTGCGGCACACCGAGTCCCGTCCGTACGGCTTCCGCGAGGTCGAGGCCGGCTTCCACGTCTTCACGAGGATCCGCTGATGCGTCTGACCGATCTGCTCCACCCGCACCTGGACGGCGTCACCAGGGTCGTCGACGCCACCGGCCCCGGCCTGCGCCTCGCACCCTTCCTCCACCTCCCCGACGGGGTGACCCCGCACCGCGACGACGGCCAACAGAGCATCGACGCGGGCGACCTGGTGCTCCTGTCGGACGGCCCCGACCCCGCCGTGCACGGCACCGAGGACGCCCTGCGCGCCGTACTGCGCCGGCTGCGGCCCGGCGCCCGCGGCCTGCTGCTGTCCGCCCACCCCGACCCCGCACCCCCGTACCACCGGCTCCTGGACGACCTGGTGACCCAGCGCTGCCAGGTACTGCGCGCCGCCCCGCTCGACTACGCCCATCTGCGCTCCGGCGCGGTGTTCACCCGCCTCACCACCGCCGAACTCCTGCCCCCGCACGACTGGTCCGGCCGCCCGGTGCCCTCCGACGGCTTCGCCACCTCGCTGCGGATGGCCGGCGAGTACGTCCTCGCCGACCTGGCCGCCCGCACCCTGCGCGCCCGCCACCAGGACCTGGAACGCCGCGCCGAGGAGGCCGAACGCGCCCGGGACGCCGTCCGCGAGGACGGCCTCGCCGACCGGCTGGCCGCCACCGTGCGGGAGAAGGAGGAGCTGGCCTCCGCCCTGTGCCAGGCCCGTGACCGGGTCCAGGTGCTCCAGGCACGGGTGGCCATGCTGGAGGGCTCCACCTCCCTGAAGGTGGGCCGGGCCCTGGTGTCGGCGGCCCGCTCGCCCCGGCGCGGGATGCCCGGCCTGCCCCGCGAGCTGTACGGGCTGTGGCGGGCGCGCTCCGCGCGGGGCCCCGCGCCCGCCGCCCGGTCCGCCGCCCGCACCGCCCCCGGGGCCGCCGACGACCGCCTCCACCTCGTCCACCGGGCGTTCGCCGCCACCCCCCGCGACCGGCTGGTGATCGCCGGAATCCTCACCGACGAGACCGCCGAGGACTTCGCGGCGGACGCCGTGGTGAACCGGCCGCTCCCGCACGACGGGCCCCTGCTCGTACGGCGCACCGACCCCGACGCGCTCGTGGTCCAGCTGAGCGCCTGCACCGGGCACGGCCCCTGGGCCCTCACCGGCACCGGCACGGCCCCCGACCTCGACCGCCGGCTCGCCGCACTCCTCACCGAGGCACGGGCCCTGGGCCGGCGGGCCGTGCTGTGGCGGGACGCCCCGGCCTCCGCCGCGCCCGGCCTCGCCCAGCTGGCCTGGGACGCCGTCCTGGACGCCGGCACCGGCGTACGGCTGTCCCGGCTGGACCCGGGCGAGGACACCCGGGAACGGCTGCGGGAGGCGTTCCAGTGGGACAGCACCCGGGTCCGGCTGGCCGAGCTGGCCCGGCTGGCCGGCGCCCCCGACCCGCTGGCCGGACGCCGGGTCGCCGTGCTCGCCGCCCCCCGGGACCGGCACGAGGCGGCCCGGCTGACCGCCCAGGTGCTGGGCCAGCAGCACCGCCCCGCCGAGGTGGTCGTCCCCGACCCGGCGGCCCTGGACGAACTCGACGCCGCGGGCGTCGCCGTACGCACCGGGCCGCCCACCGCGGCCTGGGTCTCCGACTGGAGCGACCTCACCGAGGACCGCCCGGACACCCTGCTGCTGGACCTGCTGTGCGCCCAGGAGTACTCGGGCGCCGACGCGCTCGGCCACGCGGCCGGCGGCGCCGACTACACCTTCGTCCCCGAGCTGCGCCGGCCGTTGCTCGTCCGCCGCTCCCTGCACCTGACGGGCGCCCCGGCGGAGAGCTGGTGCGGCCGCGGGTACCGACTGTTCGCCGTGCGCGGGAAGGAACCGTCATGAGCCGAGTGATACGGGCCCTGGTCTACGGCGACGTGGACCTCAACCTCATCGACGGCTCCGCCGTCTGGGCCCAGTCGACCGTGCAGGCGCTGTCCCTGGCCGGGTGCGCGACCCGGCTGGTGCTCAAGTCACCGGTGCTCACCGGCCGGCTGACCGACCCGCTGGCCGGGCTGCCCGGGGTGAGCGTGGTCCGGCCCGCCGAGGAGCGGCTGGTCCACGGGCAGGCGGGCCGGCCGCTGTCCCCGGTGCAGGCCTCGCGCCTGCTCACCCGGCTCGACGGGGAGGAGCCCTGCGACCTGCTCGTGCTGCGCGGGCGCCGGATCGTCGGCCAGGTCGTCGCCGACGGCCACTTCGACGGGCGGATCTGGGCCTACCTCACCGACATCCCGCAGTCCGCCGCCGCGATGACCGAGCGGGCCCGCACCGAACTCGGCCGCATCGCCGCCGCCTCCCGGCTGCTGCTGTGCCAGACCGAGGAACTGCGCTGCTTCCTGGAGACCTGGGTGCCCCAGGCCTGCGGCCGCAGCGTGCTCTGCCCGCCCGCCGTGCCCGAACCCGGCTTCCCGGTGCCGGACCACGACCGGCCGCACGATCCGCTGCGGCTCGTCTACACCGGCAAGTTCGCCCCGCTGTGGAACACCCTGCCCATGACCCGGCTGCCCGCCCTGCTGGCCGAACGGGGCATCCGGGCCGAACTCCACACCGTCGGCGACAAGATCCACGACGACCCCGGCCACCCGGAGTTCCAGGAGGCCATGCACCAGGCCCTGCACGGGGGCACCCCCGGCGTCCGGCACCACGGCGGCCGGCCCCGCGAGGAGGCGATGCGCATCGCCGCCGGCTGCGACATCGGCCTGGGCTGGCGCGACCCCCGGCTCGACGCCAGCCTCGAACTGTCCACGAAGGTACTGGAGTTCGGTGCCCTCGGCCTGCCCGTCGTGCTCAACCGCACCCCCGCCCACGAGGCCCTGCTGGGCCCCGACTACCCCCTCTACGTCCCCGGGCGGGCCGAGACCGAGGACGCCGCCGAGGCCGTGGCCCGCGCCGCCCGCGACCCCGAGGCCCGCCGGCTCGCCGCCGACCGCTGCCGCCGGGCCGCGAGCCGTCACACCCTGAAGGCCGCCGCCGGCCGCTGGCGCGGCCACCTCGACCGGGTGTTCCCGCCCGCGCCCCCCGCCGTCGCCCACCGCGCCCGCCCGCTGCGGGTCGGCGTCGCCGGCCACGACCTGAAGTTCCTCACCCGGCTGCTGGACCACTTCCGCGCGACGCCCGGACTCGACGTCCGGGTGGACGCCTGGCCCGCACTGGCCCGGCACGACCAGGCCGCGAGCCGCGAACTCGCCGACTGGGCCGATGTGGTGGTCGTCGAGTGGTGCGGGCCGGCCGCCGTCTGGTACAGCCGCCACAAGCGGCGCGGCAGCCGGCTGGTGATCCGCCTGCACCGCTTCGAACTCGACGCCGCATGGCCGCGCCAGGTCGACATCGACGCCGTCGACCGGGTCGTCTGCGTCAGCCCCTACTACGCCCGCCGCACCCTGGAACACACCGGCTGGCCCGCGCACAAGGTCGTCGTCGTGCCCAACTGGGTGGACGCCGACCAGCTCGACCGGCCCAAGGCGCCCGGCGCCCGGTTCCGCCTCGGCATGATCGGCATCGCGCCCAGCCGCAAGCGCCTCGACCTCGGCCTGGACGTCCTGGAACTGCTGCGGGCCGAGGACCGGCGCTGGCAGCTGTCGGTCAAGTCCAAGCCGCCGTGGGAGTACTGGTGGATCTGGAACAAGGCGGAGGAACGCGCCCACTACGAGGCGATCCTGCGCCGCGTCCAGACCTCCCCGCTGCTCGAAGGAGCCGTAGTCTTCGACGACTTCGGCGCCGACGTGCCCAACTGGCTGCGCCGCGTCGGGCATGTGCTGTCCACCAGCGACGACGAGTCCTTCCACCTCGCCCCGGCCGAGGGCATGGCCTCCGGCGCCGTGCCCGCGCTGCTGCCGTGGCCCGGCGCCGACGAGATCTACGACCGGCGGTGGATCCACGCCGGCCCGCGGGCGATGGCCGAGGCGGTCGCCGGACTCGGCGCCGGCCAGGAGACCTGGCGGGCCGCCGGCGAGACGGCCCGCGCCCAGGTGCGGCGCACCTACGCGCTGGACCGGGTGGCGGCGGCCTGGACGGACCTCCTGGTCACCGGCCGGGTCACTGACGGCTGACCGTACGGGTGACACCGGCGACCACCGTCGTCGCCAGGATCCACCCGGTGAGCACCAGGACGTAGGCCAGCACCTGAAGGCCGCCGCGCGGCGCGAACGCGGAGTCCTGCCCGAAGGAGATCACCGGCAGCAGCAGGTCCAGCGTGTAGAACACCGGGTGGAACGGCGGTGCCTCGCCCGCCTTCAGCGGGCGGGGAGGGTGCAGCGCGAAGGCGAGCGAGCCGAGCGCGAGCAGCGACAGCAGCCAGCCGGCGGCGCGCAGCGGACGGAAGCCGTAGCCCACGGTGACATCCTGGACCAGGCCCCACAGCCGCCCGTACCAGGGCAGTGTGTGCCGGTGCCGGCGCTGCTTGGCGAGCTGCACCAGCCGGGCCGCGTGATCGTCGCCGACCCGGCGGTACGCGGCCGTCAACTGCTCGTAGGCGTGCGGCACATAGCCGTCCCGCTCGCGCAGCAGCATGGGCAGCCGGCGCTCGGCCGGCTCGTGCGGGACGAGCGAGGTGTACGTCAGGTCGCCGAGCAGCACCGTCTCCGGCACCGAACCCGGCTCCAGCAGCAGGACGTCGAGCTGGGCGCGGCGCAGATTCAGGGCGCCCTCCATGGGCGGGCCCTTGCGCAGCCACAGCTCGCCGATGGCGGAGCTGCCGGCCCGCAGCGCCGTACCGTCCGGGTGCGACAGCAGGGTGTACGACAGGTCGAGCCGCCCCGCGATCCGGGCGCCGCGCAGCCCCGTCCAGCCGCGCACCTCGGCGGCCCGCAGCAGCATGTCCCCCGCGACGGTGAGCGTCTCCGCGTCGAGCGCGGCGTGCCCGGGGTTGCCGAGCCGGGCCTCGTTGAGGTTCAGCGATCCGGCGACGCTCGCGCCGTTGAGCCGTGTCTGCCCGTGCGTGCGCAGTCCCGGCGCCCACAGGTCGGCGCCGAGCACCGCCTGGTTGAGCTGGAGCACCGGCTCCTCGGCGCCGGGCGCGGACACCTCGGCGCCCTCCAGGTACAGGCTGCCGGTGATCCGGGCGCCGCCGAGGCGCAGCAGGCCGTGGCAGCGGGCGCGGGTCAGCCGCACCAGCCCGTCCACGTGCACGGCGTGCGCGACCAGGCCGGGCAGCACGGACTCGCTGAGGTTCAGCTCCCGCAGCCGGGCGGCGTAGCAGCGCGGGGCCTCGTCGAAGTGGCAGTGACGCAGCCGCACCGGGTGGTCGATCGTCGCGTACTGCAGATCGAGCCGCCCGGTGATCCGGGCGCCCGCCACGCTCAGCGACGGTATCTCCCCGTCCTCGCGCTCCCCGTCGAGCAGCAGCGCCCGCAACACCCCGGCGCGCACGGTCCGTTCCGGTCCCCACGCACCGGCGTCGGCGGGGTCCTCGCCGGGTGACTCCCGGAAGTCCGTGAACTCCCCCCGGGCGAACGCCCGCCACACCCGCTCCTCGGCCGCCGTCAGATCGTCGATCTCCACCGGCGTGACTTTCACCCGCGGACGGAGCGCCTGTCAAACACGCCTTCCGCGCCGGTCACTTCAGGAGAGGGGACCCGGCGAAGCGCGCGGGACGGTTCGCCACCGCCCGACGCTGCCTGGCCGGCCGCCGGTCCCCAGGGACACGGGAGCCCCCGGTCCCTGGGGACCGGGGGCGGACCGGGGGCGCACGGACGTGCGGCGGCTACGGGCGGACGTTCCACTCCGCGATGACCGGGTGGCCGTGTTCCGTGGACAGGCGACTCACCGTGGCCGTGGCCAACTGGAACAGCCGGCCGTCGGCGGGCGGCAGGCCGAGGCGGCGGGCGGTGAGCACCCGCAGGAAGTGGGCGTGGGCGACGAGGACCACGTCTCCCTCGGTCAGGTCCGCCGCCAGGCGGGCCAGTACCCGGTCGGCGCGGGCGCCGATCTCGGCCGGGCTCTCCCCGGGGTGTCCTTCGGGGCCGGGCGGGACGCCGTCGGTCCACAGGTCCCACCCGGGGCGGGTGCGGTGGATCTCGGCGGTGGTGACGCCCTCGTAGCCGCCGTAGTCCCATTCGTGCAGGTCGGGATCGGGCTCGATCCCGGGTATGCCGGCCAGTTCGGCGGTGCGCAGCGCGCGGCCCAGCGGGCTGGACAGCGCGCGGGCGTAGGTCCGGCCGGTGAGGAGCGGGGCGAGGGACTTGGCCTGTTCCTCGCCCTGTCCGGTCAGCGGCAGGTCGGTCCAGCTGGTGTGCTGTCCCGACCTGCTCCACTCCGTCTCACCGTGGCGGACCAGCAGCAGGTCCCCCACGGCGGGTCAGCCCTTCTTCTCGACCGCGTGGCCGCCGAACTGGTTGCGCAGCGCGGCGATCATCTTCATCTGCGGGGAGTCGTCCTGCCGGGAGGCGAACCGCGCGAACAGCGAGGCGGTGATGGCGGGCAGCGGCACGGCGTTGTCGATGGCCGCCTCCACCGTCCAGCGGCCCTCGCCGGAGTCCTCCGCGTAGCCGCGCAGGCCCTCCAGGTGCTCGTCCTCGTCGAGGGCGTTGACCGCGAGGTCCAGCAGCCAGGAACGGATGACCGTGCCCTCCTGCCAGGAGCGGAAGACCTCGCGGACGTTCTCCACGGAAGTCACCTTCTCCAGCAGCTCCCAGCCCTCGGCGTAGGCCTGCATCATGGCGTACTCGATGCCGTTGTGGACCATCTTGGAGAAGTGCCCGGCGCCGACCCGGCCCGCGTGCACATAGCCGTACGGGCCCTCCGGCTTGAGCGCGTCGAAGATCGGCTGCAGCCGCTCCACGTTCTCCTTCTCGCCGCCGACCATGAGCGCGTAGCCGTTCTTCAGGCCCCACACGCCGCCGGAGACACCGGCGTCGACGAAGCCGATGCCCTTGATGCCGAGCGCGGCGGCGTGCTTCTCGTCGTCGGTCCAGCGGGAGTTGCCGCCGTCGATGACGGTGTCGCCGGGGGAGAGCAGGTCGCCGAGTTCGTCGATGACGGTCTGGGTGGCGGTGCCGGCCGGGACCATCACCCACACATGGCGGGGCGCGTCGAGCTTCTCGACCAGTTCGGCGAGGCTCTTGACGTCGGAGACCTCCGGGTTGCGGTCGTAGCCGATGACGGTGTGGCCGGCGCGGCGGATGCGCTCGCGCATGTTGCCGCCCATCTTGCCGAGGCCGATGAGACCGAGCTGCATGATCAGTTCTCCGATGCGTTCTTGAGAGTGCGGTAGGCGGCGACGAGGGCCGTGCTGGACGGGTCGAGACCGGGGACGTCGGCGCCCTCGGTGAGCGCGGGTTCGACCCGCTTGGCGAGGACCTTGCCCAGCTCCACGCCCCACTGGTCGAAGGAGTCGATGTTCCACACCGCGCCCTGCACGAACACCTTGTGCTCGTACAGCGCGATGAGCTGGCCGAGCACGGACGGAGTCAGCTCGGTGGCCAGGATCGTGGTGGTGGGGTGGTCGCCGCGGAAGGTGCGGTGCGTCACCTGCTCCTCGGTGACGCCCTCGGCGCGGACCTCCTCCGGGGTCTTGCCGAAGGCGAGCGCCTGGGTCTGGGCGAAGAAGTTGGCCATCAACAGGTCGTGCTGGGCCTTGAGTTCGCCGCTCAGCTCGCCGACGGGCCGGGCGAAGCCGATGAAGTCGGCCGGGATCAGCTTGGTGCCCTGGTGGATCAACTGGTAGTAGGCGTGCTGCCCGTTGGTGCCGGGCGTGCCCCAGACCACCGGTCCGGTCTGCCAGTCCACGGGCCTGCCGTCGCGCTGCACCGACTTGCCGTTGGACTCCATGTCGAGCTGCTGGAGGTAGGCGGTGAACTTGGACAGGTAGTGCGAGTAGGGCAGCACCGCGTGGGACTGGGCGTCGTGGAAGTTGCCGTACCAGATGCCCAGCAGGCCCAGCAGCAGCGGGGCGTTGGCCTCGGCGGGCGCGGT